>CAIKNO010000458.1 GCA_903828805.1 uncultured Sandaracinus sp.
CACCGCCGGGCGGACACCGCCCTGCGGCGCTTCGGGTTCGGTCGCCGGCTCGAGGATGCGGAGCCCCACGTCCGGACTCGCCGCGAGGCTCGAGAGCACGGCCTCGTGGGTCAACAGCGCTGCCTCGCTCCGTTCCGCGCTCTGGAGGTCTGCGAGCAGCGCGGCGGCCTCCCCTTCGAAGGGCGACACCCGATTGACCTCGCGCATCGCTTCCGCGGCGAGGAGCTCGAGTCGGATGGCGCGTTCCTGCGTGGCCTCGAGGTCCGCGCGCGCGGCCGTCAGCGCTCCGGCCGCCGTGTCGAGGCCGGGGCCCGTCCCATGCACCTCGGTGACGGTCGTGGAGCGCGTGCCCCCTGCGGACCGAGCACGGAGCGCCCGGACCTGCGCCTCGGCCGCGCGCACCCTTGGATGCGCGTGGGTGAGCGAGGCGCGCAGCTGGAGGAGGTGCGCCTCGGCACGGGCCAGATCCCGTGCCGCGTCGTCGTCCGCCTCGGTGTGGACCAGTCGCAGCCGCGCATCGGCGGTGACCTGCGCGTCCAGTTCGCGGACCCGCGCCTCGAGGGTCGGGACCTCCGCGCGGGCGGCCTCGGAGCGTGCCCGCTCGGTGGCGGCCTGCCGGAGGGCGTGCTCGCGCTCGACCGGAAGATCGGCGATCCCATGCTGCGTGCGAAACGCGTCGAAGCGCGACCGCGCGGCCTCCCTTCGGGCCGCGGCGACCTCGCACTGGGTGCGTGCGTCGACGAGCGCAGCTTGGATCTCGTCCCGTCGGTGTTCACGCCGGACCTCCACCAGGGCCGTCGAGAACGCGTTCGCGAGCCGCGCGGCGTCCTCCGGGGTGGACCCTCTGGCGGTGATCGTGCCGAGCCCGCTCGTCGCGTCGAAGGAGGCCACGAAGCGTCGTCCGAGGTCGGCCAGCGGTTCCCGACCGAGGTCGAGGCGGTCCCTCACCCGACGCAGCATCGAGGTCTGCCTCAGCGAGGCGAAGTGGACCGGCAACTCACGCGCGGCCGCGTCGAACGGGACCTCGCCGCCCAGCGTGAGGGCCGCCACGCGGACGTGGCCGAGGGTCGCGGTGGCTTCGAAGGTCGGTCCGGCGCGGCGCAACCATACGATGCCGGCGAACGCGCCGACGAGCGCGGCCGCGACGAACCATCGCGTCCCCTGGCGCAAGGTCGAGAACACACGCGCGGGATCGACGGGCATCCCGGCGCGCGCCGGGACCGCCGAGGAGTCGGACTCGTCGGACCACCCGGCCTCGTCCAGATCGGGGCGCATCGCGGTGCCTTTCATCGAGAGGTCATGCGTCCGTGGTCGAGGCGCCCCATGTCACCCGAGCCTCCCGCGTCGACGGGCGTCGACGGACTCCCGCCGCGCGGCAGCACGGAGCGCCGCACGCCCGAGGTCCTCGCCGACCGTCCGCTTGGCCTCGGCGCCGCCCTCGGCGAGGAACGCCGCCAGGGTGACCACGGTCGGAAACCGGAAGATGTCCGTGATCGACAGGGAGATCCCGGTCGCCGCCTCGATCTCGCGGCGCGCCTGCACCGCGAGCAGCGAGTGACCTCCGAGCGAGAAGAAGTTGTCCTCGAGGCCGACCTGGCTCGAACCGAGCAGTCGGTTCCAGACCTCGGCGACCTTCAGCTCGAGGGCGCTCGCGACGGGGCGCGTGGCCGAACTGCGCGAGCGCTCGCCGACCGCCTCGGGCGGGGGCAGCCGTCGCCGGTCCAGCTTCCCGTTGGGCGTCAAGGGGAAGGCTTCGAGCGCGACGAACGCGGAGGGCAGCATGAACGGCGGAAGGGCCGCCGCGAGGTGGGCCCGGAGAGAGGCCGTGCTCGGCATCGAGGCGTGCCCGGTCACGTAGGCCACGATCCGCGCGTCGCCGGGCGCGTCTTCGAGGACGACGACGGCGGCCTCTCGGACCTGTCCGTGTCGGGCGAGCTGCGCCTCGATCTCGCCGAGCTCGATCCGGTGTCCACGGACCTTCACCTGGTGGTCGAGCCGGCCGAGGAACTCGAGGGTGCCGTCGGCCGTGCGGCGCGCGCGATCGCCGGTCGCGTACATCCGTTCGATCGCCTGCCCGAAAGGGTCCCCCCCGTGGAACGGGTCGATGGCGAAGCGGGCGGCCGTCAGCTCTTCGCGCTGCCAGTAGCCGCGCGCGACGCCGCGGCCTGCGATCCACAGCTCACCCGCCACCCCGGGGGGAGTGGGTTCTCGCGCGCCGTCCAGCACGTAGAGCCGTGTGTTGGCGATCGGACGCCCGAGGGGGACCACGGCCGCCGTCGCGTCGGCAGGACCCGTGGCCGACCACACCGTCGTCTCGGTGGGGCCGTACATGTTCGTGATGCGGGCCGACGTCACCGTTTCGAGCTCCGCCACCAGGGGGCCGGGAAGGGGCTCGCCTCCGAGGTAGATGTGCGTGAGCCGCCCGAGGGCGCGGCGTGTCGCGTCGTCTTGCAGCATCACCCGCAGGAGACTCGGAGTGCATTGCAGCTGCGTGACGCCGTTGGCCTCGATCTCTTCGGCCATCGAGAGGTCTCTCGACGCGCCTCGCGGGGTGCTCGCGGCGCGGAGGGCGTCGAGGTGCACCAGACCGTCGAGGACGGTCTCCGTCTCGATCCCGAAGTCCACCAGACAGGCGACCTCGTCCACCCCGACGGCCCTCACGCGCTCGATCATCGCGCGTGCGGAGGTGGGCGTCCCGAAGAGGCCGCTCGCGTCGTGGTAGCGATCGAATGCGTGCTCGAGCAGCGCCTCCGCGTCTTCCTCGGAGAGGCCCGCGAAGTTGTCCTCGAGGCTCACGCCCTCCTTCGCGTGGCGTCGAAAGGCGGGGAAGGTCCACGCATGCTCGGCGATCAGCCCGAGCGCGCTCCTCAGGTAGCGCTTCATCGGACCACGCGCGGTCTCGCGCACGCCCTCGGCCGTCGCACCGATGTACGTATGCAGCATCAGCGTGACGTGGCCTTCGCCCGGGTGGCCGGCGGCCTTCCAGGCCGCGCGGTAGACGGCGATCTTGGCCCCCGCTTCGGCGAGCGACTGCCCGAGCAGGTGGGTCAGCACGAAGGTCCCCTCACGGCCCGCCGCGGCGAACGTCTCGGGGCTGCCGGCCGAGGTCAGCCACACCGGCAGTTCCGGCTGCACGGGGCGGGGCAGGGTGCGGACCTTCACGGGGCCGCGCGGGCCTTCGAGCTCCCGGGTCTCGCCCCGCCAGAGCGCCCGGACCACGCGGAGGTCGTCGAGCATGACCTGCTTGGCGTTCTCGAAGCTCGACGGACGGAGCACGAAGTCGTCCGGGTGCCATCCCGCGGCGAAGGAGACCCCGACGCGACCGCCGGAGAGTCGGTCGACCAGCGCCCAATCCTCCGTGATGCACACGGGCGAGTGCAGCGGAAGCACGCAGGAACCCGCACGGATCTTGACGTTCGAGGTGATCGTCGCGATGGCTGCGCCCGCCACGGCAGGGTTGGGATACAGGCCCCCGAAGCTCGCGAAATGCCGCTCGGGAGTCCACACAGCCTCGAACCCATGCTGGTCCGCGAAGCGGGCCCCCTCGAGCAGGAGGCGGTATCCGTCCGCGCCCGCGTCCCCCTCGTCGGCGGCGAAGTAGAAGAGGCTGAAGCCGAGGGGCGCCGAACGACGGCCCGCGGGCCCCGCCGGGTCCTCGGGGTGGGCGGTGATCCCACGGGAGAGCACGACCTGGATGCCGCGCGTCAGCGTGTAGAACAGCTCGAGCACGGCGATGTCGAACGAGAGCGAGGTCACCGACAGCCATGCCCCGGAATCCCGGGCGACGACGGCGTCCATCCCCGTGAAGAAGTTCGCCAGCTGGCGATGCTCGATCATCACGCCCTTCGGCTGCCCGGTGGAGCCCGAGGTGTAGATCACGTACGCGAGATGCCCGGGCGCGACGTCCTGACGTCGAGGCGCGTGCGTCGGGCGATGCACGATGGCGGCGTTGTCGGCGTCCAGCCGCACGCACGGCGTGTCGGTGAACCTGTCGGCGAGCGCCGCGGTCGTCAGCACGACGGTCGGGGCCGAGTCCCGCACCTGGTTCGCGATCCGCTCCGGCGGGTAGTGCGGGTCGAGCGGGACGTACGCGCCTCCGGCCTTCCAGACGGCCAGGGCGCACGCGACGAGATCCGGCGTGCGCTCGAGGCAGAGACCCACCCGCGCATCGGGTCCGACCCCGAGCTCGATCAGGTGATGGGCCAGCTGATTGGCGCGGGCGTCGAGATCCCGGTAGCGCAGTCGCACGTCTCCCTGGACCAGCGCGACCCCGTCCGGCGTGCGCTCCGCTTGGGCCTCGAAGAGCGTGTGGATGCACGCCTCCGGGACCTCCTCTTGGGCGGTGTCGTTCCACGCGAACAGGGCCTCTCGACGCTCGGTCTCCGACAGCAGCGAGATCCGTCCGACCGGGAGGTCGTCTTCCGCCGCCATCGCCATCGCGACGCGCTGGAGCTGCGCGGCGAGGACCTCGAGGGGCGCGTGCAGCGCGCCCACGTCACCGAGCAAGCGCGCGCAGGAACCGTCCTCGGCCAGCGCCACGGTGAGGCGCGCTCCCGCCGCCGCCGAGACCGAGGTCACGTCGGGGGCGCACGCCACCACGACGAGGGGCGTGAACGGTTCCGCCCCCGCGGTCCGCGCCGCGAGATCGAAGGGGTACGTGACGTGCGCGTCGAGTCTCCTCCGCTCGTCGGCCACCTGTTCGACGAAGCTCGAGACCTTGACCTCCGCGCCCGCGTCGACCCGAAACGGCACGGTGTCGGCGAAGAACGCCTTCACTCCGTCGGATGCGCCCGCGGCGGCGCGGGCGGCGAACCCGACGTCGAAGACCGGCTCCTCGGAGCTCCTGCCGAGCCAGGCCATCACCGCGGCGAGGCCACCCTGCGCGCCCAATCGCCCGGGGAGGATCACGTCGGCACGTTCGATGCGGACCGGTGTGGCGTGCCCGTCGGCCGTCTTGCCGAGGGTCAGCGGGCGCGTCTCCGCGAGGCGCGCGCTCCAGAAGGATTCGTGCCGGATGGTGGCGTCGGTCCACGTGGACAGGGCGAGCGCGAGGTCCGGATCGAACGCCGCGAGCCTCAGGCCCACGGGCATCCCCGCCGGTGCCGCCCGCGCGCCGTCGAGCGCGCGTCCATGCACGTCCCGGACGTCCGCGAGCTGAAGTTCGCCCCCCTCGCCGGTCGCGACGACGGGGCCGTCGTCGGTCCACGCGAGGACGGTGCCGGGAACGGCGGACGGCCCGTCGCCGTCGCCCACGCGACGCACGCGCGCGCCACGGACCAGCCAAGGCCCGGACGGCGTCAGGACCTTCACGGTGCCGAGCGGACTCGGCCGCCCGGTGCCCTCGTCGGTGGCGCGGACGTGGGCGGCGAGGGTGTCGGCCCGCTCGGACCAGTCGATGAGCCCCGCGGCCGCGGGTCGCTCGAAGCGCCCGCGATGCGTGCGCGCGGCGAGGTCCTGGGGCGTGCCCGTCGCGTCGCCGCGCTCGAGGGCCTCGACGAGCGATACGAAGCTCTCGTAGGCCAGCTCCGCGCATCGAACGTTGGCGATCCGGGCGGTGTCCTCCGGATGGAGCTCGAACGTGCGCGAGGCGAGGATGTCCCCTGCGTCGACCCGCTCGACGATCCGGTGCCAGGCCACGCCGTGGGTCAGCGACTGCTCGTGGATGGCCCAGGCGGGGGCGTTCAAGCCCGCCCGCTTCGGGAGGGGGCCATCGTGAAAATTGAGGGCGCCCAGCGAAGGAAGCGCGAGCACGTCGGGCGGGAGCACCCGGAGATTGGCGATGGAGAAGAGCCACTGCAGCTCCGGACATTGCGCGCGCGCGCGGTCGGCGAGATCGGCTCCGGGGGCCAGGAGCGGGAGGTCGTGCGAGGCGGCCCACGGCGCGACGATAGGGCCCGACGCGACGACCGCGAGCACGTGGTGGCCGCGCGCGAGCAGGTGCTCGGCGCACCGGATCGTGAGAGATTCCTCGCCGATTACGAGACAACGAAGAGGACGCGGCATCGGTCGAGCTCCTTCGGGGCGCACGAGGCAGCCTCGGTTGCGCGTGATGGGTGCAGAGACGGTGATGGGGGCGGACCCGAAGGCGTCCTCAGTTGCGCAAGAGGAGCGCAGGGACCGTGATCGAGGCCGCGGTGAGAGGGATGGAGAGCAGCGGTGTGATGGAGGCCATCACGTCGCGGACGTCGGCGTGTCCCGCGCTCGCGACGTACACGATGTCTCCGGGCGCGAGGACCACGTCCGACGCGCGGCCATCCACGATCTCCGCCACGCTCGTCGAGTAGACGCGGAGGTGCGCCGCGTCGCCACGGAGCACACGCACGTCCGACCAGTTGCCGTCGCGCGTGATGCCGCCGGCGAGCGCGAGCGCATGCGTCAGACGAAGTCCCTCCCGGTGGACCATCGCGCGGGGCGTGCGGGCCTGACCCAGCACGGTGACGAGCTGCCCCACCTCCGACGGGACGTACAGCGTGTCGCCCGCGCGGATGCGGACGTTGTGCCGCGGGTCGCCGAGCAGCGCGAGGGAGAGGCGGACCGGGACGGTGGCGCCGTCGCGCACGAGGCGCGCCCCCTCGAGGTCTCCGCTGCCAGGACCGAGGCCGTCTCCTTCCGTGCGGGCCAGCCCGCCCGCGGAGGCGAGCAGATCGGCCAGGCGCATCCCCGGTGTCACGAACACCCGTCCGGGCGTCCCGACCGCGCCGAGGACGCTGGCGCGGTGTCCCTCCGGACCGGTGAGCACGAGCGACGCGCGGGCCGCGCGATCGTACGCGCGCAGCGCTTCTTCGACGCGGCGTTCGGCGTCCGTGAGGCCGCCGCCGACCACCACGACGTCGCCGGCGAGGGGCACGTGCAGCACGCCCCGGGCGTCGACCACGAGGTCCTCGTAGGTCGTGCTCTCCTGCGAGAGCACGTGCAGCGTCACGACGTCGCCGGGCTCGAGCTGCAGCTCCTGGGCGGGGTCGGCGTCGAGCCCCGGCAGGAGCGGCGCATGCGCGACGAACCCGGCGTCGGACGACGTGCTGCCGTCGGATTCGTCGCCGGTTCCCGCGGCGGCAGGGCCCGGCACCGTCGGCGTGCGTGGGAGGTTCGGAGCGCAGCCGAGCGTGACGAGGGCGGCCGCGAGGGACCCGAGGAGGACCGACGCGGGGGACCGGGGCGAGCGCTGGGGCGTGCGAAGCATCTCGCCCACCCACGTGCGTCCGGGCGGCCGGGCCACAACCCACCTTCCGCGCGGGAGCGACCGTCGACTCACATCACGGCGTGAGGCGGGCGACCTGCCGCGGGGGCAGCGTGCGGCACGTGGGCAGCACGACAGCGTCGAGCAAGACCGTCGAGCCTCCGCGGGAAGCGACGCGATGCACGCGGCGCGCGGCCGCATCGGGGACGAGCGCCATCCCGGTCTGCGGATCGAACGCGCCCTGGCCCAGCACGAAGGCGTCCTCGGCCTCGAAGATCGTCGCTGAGCGGCCGCCCTCGAGGTCGATCTCGACCAGGACGTCGCGCCCGGCGAGAGGGTCCGACGCGCCCCGCGGGTCCGCGACGACCAGCGCCCGCGCGCCGCCGAGCGGGACCATGCCGGAGCTCGGCGTGGGTTCCGAGCCGTGCTCGGAGGCGCGCCAGATGGGTCCGACGACGACGGCGCCGTCGGCCTCGAGCGTCAGCCGGGCGAGCCCCGACGTGCCGCGCCTCCGGTCGTCGTCCGCGAACGCGTCCCCCGAGCAGAGGACGAGGGCTTGCGCGGGCGCATCCGGCACCGCGCCGACGGACGTGCAGCCCGTGAGCGGGGAGAGGTCCACGAGGCCGACGGCCATGCGCGCGTCGGGGTCCAACAGCGCGACGGCGCCCGGGCCGGTGCGATCGAAGCCCGCCGTCAGGCGCGCGAGCCCGACCACGACGCGTCGGAGAGCCCCCAGCTGCAGCATCGACATCGCGGCGGGACGTGCGAATGCCGTGGCCATCGGGGAGCTGCCTTCGGCCGGCAGCGCGACGTCGCCACCGAGCTCGATGCGTCCGGTGACACGTCCTTCGGCGAGCCCGACGAGCGCGACGTCGTCGCCGCGCGCCAGCGGGCCGATGCCCGGACCGAGGGCGGGATTGAAGCGGCTCACCAGCACGTGGTCCTCGTCGATGGCCAGGACGTCTTGAGGGTTCGTCGAGGCGCCGGAGCGCATGCCCTCGTCGTCCCCGCGCACGTCGATCTGCACGACGCTCGTTCCATCGAGCGCGGCGATCGTGAGCACGTCGCGGTTGTACCGCTCGAGCACGCCGAGCGCGCCGGGAACGAAAGGGGCCGGCAGCACGACATCCCCGCCGAGCCCTTGAGCGATGCCCGTCGCGCGGGTGCCGCTGTCGAGCCACGCCTCGGTCAGCACGCGGCCCTCGGCGTCGAGGAGCGCGACCGCGGACGACGCGTAGTCGCTGAGCACGACGGCGAAGGCGGGAGCCCCCTCGATCGGTGCGAGGTCGCCGGGCGGGCAGGGCGGGCGTCGGTCGCACGCCACGAGAAGGCCCAGGGCCGCGAGCCACGCGGTGGGGAACAAGCGCCCAACGGATCGGAGCGCGACGGGTTCGTCGACGCGTCGCCGCGCGCGGGGTCCCGACCGTTCTTTCCGCGCCGTCGCGGACATGCCGGGGATTCGTTCGGAGTCCGTCATGGGTGGACCATTCACGTGTCTCATGACCCACGCCCCGTGGGGCGCACGGGGGCGGACCTCGGTGCCGGTCGACGTGCGGGCTGGCCCGGGAGGCTCACGGTGTCGGACCCGGCACGGGCAGCACGTTCGCGCCGCGGCGTTCAGAAGCCGGGGTCCGTGATGACGGTGCGCCTGCGGACGGGGCCCTGCGCGCCCCGGACCGGAAACGGGGTGGGCCGCGGGCGCGACCGTGGCCGCGCCGACGCCTGCGGCCTCCCGAGCGTGGGTGGCGCGGTCGGAGGAGACGTCCGCGCGGGGTCGGGAGCCGGACCGGCGGGCGCAGGCGTCGCGGGTGGCGTGAGGGTGCCGTCGACCACGACGTCCGGTTCGGCTTCCGGTTCCGTCGTGGGCTGGACCGCGGGAACCGTCGCGACCGGCGTTGCGATCGGGCCTTCGACGACCGGCCCGTGGGCCTGACCGGACGGGAGGCCGGCCGGGGCGTCGTCGTGAGGACGGGCGAGGGGTGGAGGGGCGGTGGGAGGAGACGACACGGCGGAACGGTCCGGAAGGGCGACGTCCGTGGTGCGGACGTCGGGCGCGGGGACGGCCTCGACGCGGCCGGACAGACTCCACGCGCTCAGCCCGGCGACCGCGACGAGGCCGACCACGAGGGCAGCGACCCACGGCCCCGACGGGCGGACACTCCTCATCGGCAGCACCGGCAACGGGCCGTCGTCCACGTCGTCGAGGAGGCCGGCCCCGGCGTTGGGTTCATCCGGTGGCGCCTCGACGGCTCCTCGGACGGGCTTGGGGGGTGGGGCCTGAGAAGGGCCCGCGGCGTCCATCGGCGCGCTCCGTGCGGCCGCACGCGGCGCCCCGGGTGGCTCGGTCGTGAGGACGGGTTCGACGGTGGCGGTCGGGGCGGCGACGGGTGGTTCGGCCGTGAGGACGGGTTCGACGGCGGCGGTCGCGTCGGCGACGGACGTCGCGGGTGCCTGCGCTCCGGACGGGTCGCCCAGGGGCTCGGACGAGCGGTCCCCCGTCTCCTCGGGCGCGGCGGCCACGGCGGCCGCCACGTTCGTCGTCGTGATCGAATCCGCCTCCGTCGCGACGGCCGCGTGCCCCATGCCCGCGACCGCACGGACTGCTTCGTCGGGCGTGGCGGTCTCGGCCGCAGGAGGCGCCGCGTCCACCGCGGCGTCCGCCGGTTCGCGGGCGGCGGAGGCCGTCGAAGGCTCCGATCGTTCGGCGTCGTGACCCTGGAGCGAGGGAGAGCCTTCGGTCGGGCCGGGCGGCACCGGCACCGTCGACGGAGCGTCCGTGACCAGAGCGGTGTCGGTCTCCGGCGTGCCGATGGAGCCGTCGATCGTCACGGCGGAGGGGGTGATCGGCCGCGCGTCGGTGGGTTCGAGCGGCGCGGAAGGCCCTTGCCCGTCGGTCCGCTGCGCGGGTGACGTGAGGGCCAGGCCATCCTCGTTCGCGACCGCCGTCGCGGCCGCTGGGGGCGCGGCCGCGGCCCGGCGCGGGGTCCGCTTGCCCACCGGGAGCTCGAGGCTCCCAACCGCCCGGTTCATCAGGAGGCAGGCCTTGAGCGCGCGGGCGAACGCCTTGGCGTCCGGGTAGCGTTTCGCGCGGTCGGCGGAAAGGGCCCGCGCGAGCGTCGTTTCGAAGACGTGCAGCGCCGCGGACGTGGACCCTGCATGCCCGGGGCCCAGCGCGGCCGTCCCCTCGTGCCCAGGCGGCGCCCCCGTCAGCGCTGCGTACACGACGGCGGCGAGGGAATAGACGTCCGCCGACACGCTGTCGACGACCTCTCCGCTGAGTTGCTCGGGCGCCGCATACCCGTGCCGCGCGCTCTCGGACTCCGAGGACGAATCGACGGCGCCGTCGGGTCGAGCGCGGCTTGGCGCGCGGTTGAGCGCGAGGCCGATGAGCTTGGCGACCTCCGGCTGTCCCTCGCCGCCTGCCGCGAGGAACACGTTTCCCGGCTCGACGTCGCCGTGACAGACCCCTGCCGCATGAAGCGCGGAGAGGCCGTCCGCGATGCCGACCGCGATCTCGACGAGCCGCTCGACCTTGAGCGGCGTGCTCGCCCATCGCGAAGCGAGGCTCTCGCCGTCGAGCCGCTCGACGACGAGGCAGGGCACCGCGGTCGGATCGTCGCCTTCGTCGAGCGCCTGCACGACGTGGGCGTGCCGGATCCCGAGCAGCTTTCGGGCCTGCTCGCGGAACCGCACCATCGCCCGCTCGTGGCCCGCGTCGGCTTCGAACTGGAGGACGACGACCTGCGCCTTCCGCTCGTCATCGATCGCCGTCCAGACGCTGCCGAGCGACGACTCACCGAGGGGAACCTGAAGCGTGTACCGTCGGGAGAGCGCGCCCACGGCGAAGTGGTACCAGAGGAGGGCGTGCGTTGGCGACCCGCGCGCTCGCGCACCACGACGCACCCTCCATTCGCGGCCAGCGCGCCTCGGCGCCCGGCGAGCACGGCGACCTTCCGGAGGCCGACGTCCTCGCGCGGCGAGGCGTCCGTGGTACGCGCTACCGCGGCCAGACCGGCACGTGCGGTCGCGGCGTCGGTCAGTCGTCCTGCCCTCGAGTCGTCAGCCCGACGGTCGCGTTCGTTCCGGGGTGCCTCTACACTGCGCCCCGTGGCGAGCGCGGCGTATGTGGTGGTCGGTCGCGCATCGGGGTGCGATCTGCTCGTCTCGGGCAGCACGGTCTCGGGCCGGCACGCGCGGCTGCGCTGGGAGGCTGGCGCGCTGTGGCTCGAGGACCTCGGCTCGGCCAATGGCACGTTCGTCGACGGGGAGCGGATCCGCCGCGCGGTGGCCGTCCAGATCGGACAGGACGTTCGGTTCGGGGCGGAGCCGCTGCCGTGGCACGACGAGCGGTTGCGCGCGTTCCTCCGGCACGGCGCGAGCGACACGATCTTGGCGATGCCCCGGTTCGGCCGCTACCGGTGCCCCAAGTGCCAGGCCCTCGGCGTGCTGCCACCAGGGTTCAAGCAGGGGGAGATGGCCTGCCACCGATGTGGCACGGCGCTGCTTTTCGGCGACGCCGCGCGCGGTCCGCGAAGCGCCGCGATCGGGCTCGGGCTCGGCGGAACGCTCCTCGCCGCTGCCGTGTTCGTGGTCGCGGTGATGCCCGGGGCGCCCGCGGCGATCGAGCGTCCTTCGGAGGTGCGGGCTGGCGCGGGTCGTTCCTCGGGTGGCATGCCCGCAAGCGACGAGGAGCCCGCCTCGATCCCGATCGGCCCGAGCCGCACGCAGGGCACGCCCTCGGCCGAGGAAGAGGCCGTTCGCGGGTCGGGGACCGCGGCGAGGGTGATGCGCGCCATGGACGCGGGGGACGCGGCCACGCGCAACTTCGCGGTGCAGGTGGCCTCGCGCCACGAGGGGCCCTTCCACGTCGATCAGGTCGCGGCGCTCTGGATGCGCATCCGCGCCGAGTTCGATTACGTCAACGACCCGCGTGGAGGCGAGTACTTCGCGCGCGCGAGCGAGACGATCTCCAACGGGTTCGCGGGCGACTGCGACGACTTCGCCACGACGCTCGCCGGATCGGTCGGCGCCATCGGCGGCCGTGCGCGCGTCGTGATGATGGACGGCCCCGCGGGTGGGCACGCCTACGCCGAGGCGTGCGTCGATGCGCCGCCGGAGGAGGTGGCGCGGCGCCTCCGTCTCCACGTGCGCCGGCACTGGGATCGGCGCCTCGGGCGCTTGCCGAACCTCGCCCGCATTCATCACCGCACCGACGCCTCGTGTTCCGTGTGGCTCAACCTCGACTGGAACGCCAACTACCCGGCCGGCCCCTACGGGCAAGAGCGATGGGCGGTGGCCATCGAGGCCGACGGAGGCACCGAGACGCTCGCTCCGTCCTCGGGACCTGTCGGCACGACGGCCGCGCAGCCCACTGCGCGCTGAGGTGCGTCCCGGGCTCGGAGCCCGGCGGGGGGCCGCCGGAGACGCGAGGTCGAGGAGGAACCCCACGTCGGCTCGGATCTCTCGTGATGGCCCGCGGCGGGCGAAGCGCACGGGCGTCACGCCATGATCGGCGACGGCGCTGCGAATCGGAGTAGCGTCTCGAGCAGCGTGGATCGATCGATGGGCTTGCCGAGATGCTCGTTCATCCCCGCCTCGAAGCACCGCGCACGCTCGTCGGCCATCGCGTGCGCCGTGAGCGCGATCACCGGAAGCGCCTGGAAGCGTGGGTCGATGCGGATGCGTCGCGTCGCTTCGTAGCCGTCCATCAGCGGCATCTGAACGTCCATGAGCACCGCGTGGTAGGCGCGCGGGTGAGCGCCCAGCGTCGCGAGCGCCTCGACCCCATTCTCGGCGATGTCCACCACCGCGCCCGCCGTGCGGAGGAGCTCCGAGGCGACGATCTGGTTGATCTCGTTGTCCTCCACCAGAAGCAACCGCATCCCGGCGAGGGGCGGCGCGGGCACCCCCGGGGGTGGCATCGAAGGGGGCTCGCACAGGCTCTTGACCTGAGCGAGGAATCTCCTCGGGAGCACCGGCTTCGAGAGCATGGACCCCGGAGGAAGCCCGACGTCGCCGGCGTGGGGGTGTGCCGCGCCGATGACCGTCACGAGCACGCGGGGAGCGTCGTCTCCGCCCCGGGTCGAGAGCCCGCGGGCCAGCGACACCACGTCCACGCCCGCGAGGGCCTGATCGAGCACCACGACGCGGTATCGGCTCCCGGACGGGTCGCCCTGCAAGCAGAGGAGCGCGGCGGGGCCGTCGGCGACCTCATCGACGTGCGCGCCCACGCTCCGGAGGGCGTCGGCCACCGCGCCTCGGGCGTCGGCGTCGGCATCCGCGACGAGCGCCGTCGTTCCTTCGAGCCAGCGACGCGCGGCGCCCTCTCCGTTCGACGGCGACTCACCGAACCGTGCGCGGAAGCGGAACGTGCTGCCGACGCCCGGCGTGCTCTCGACGCCGAGGCGTCCCCCGTGGAGACCCACGAGCCGAGACGCGATGCTCAGCCCGAGGCCCGCGCCCCCGTGGCGGCGGGTCCGGCCGTCGTCGCCCTGCGAGAACGGATGGAAGAGGCGATCCATGTCCTCGGCGCGGATTCCGGGACCGGTGTCGTGCACGGAGAACTCGAGTTCGTGCCCGTCGGGCGCCTCGCACCGCGACACCGCGACGCGCACCGCGCCCGCGCTCGTGAACTTGACCGCATTGCTCACGAGGTTGGTCAGGATCTGTCGCAGCCGGAGCGGATCCCCGAGCAAGCGACGGGGCACGTCGGGGCGCACCCGCACGGAGACCGAGAGGCCCTGCGCCACGGCCCGATCCGCGACCATCAGGAAGACCTCGTCGAGCACGTCGTCGAGCTCGAACTCGACGTTCGCGAGTTCGACGGCCTCGGACTCGATCCGGGACATCTCGAGGACGTCGTCGAGCAGACCGAGCAGGGCGTTGGCCGCCGCGTGCAGGCGGTCGACGTAGTCCCGGGCGCGGACGTCCAGCTGTCCTTGGGTGAGCGAGAGGTGCGACAGTCCGATGATCGCGTTCATCGGCGTGCGGAGCTCGTGGCTCATGTTCGTCAGGAACGCGGTCTTCGCGCGGGAGGCGCTCTCCGCCGCGTCGCGCGCCGCTCCGAGGGCGACGTTCTTGGCCGTGAGCTCGTCCGACGACACCTCGAGCGCGTTCTCGATGAGCGCACGGTCCGCGTCCAGCGCTCGGTAGGCCTCCTCCACCTGAGCGACGAGCGCGCGCACCTGAGGGCTCCAGGCGTCCGGGTCGGTGCCGATGGTCCGCCGCAACTGTCGTTCGAGCAGCTTGTGATGGCTGCTCAAAGGGCCTCGGACAGCGTGGTGACGGTCATCGTCTGGTTGTGCAGTTCGCAGGCCCCGAGGCCCTGGGGGGCGAGCTCTCCGTAGCTGTAGAACCCGCACAGCGTCGCTTCGGCGCCGAGCACCTCGGCGACGGCTTCGACCTCCTCCTCGACCCGCTGCCCGAGCACCATCTTGCGGCCCACACACGACACGAGCACCGCCAGCGAGTTCGCCTTGGCCGCGTCGGTGTGCAGCGCCGCCCGTTCGGCCGCGGCCCCGGCGCCCTCGACGAGCCGGAAGTGGTTGGCCTTCATCAGCCGGACCTTGCTCCCCTGGATGATGTCACCGGCGAACGTCATCGTGCCGGCGGCCTCGTCGACGGCCAGGACCGTCCGGGTGACGGGCGGCCCCCCCGCGGGAGAACGGACGGCGAGCGGGAACAAGAGCGCGCTCGAGGGCAACCCGGCCGCGTGCTCGCCGAGGTAGCGACGGTAGATGTCGAGGGCGCGCTCTCCGTCGAGGGTGTGCAACACGTTCTCGTCGCTCCGGTCGACCGTTCGCTCGGGCCCGAACTCGTCCCAGCCGCCCTCCGAACCGGTGCCGATCCGCAGCGACGGGCCGTAGAGCCCGACGCCCACCAGGCGTCCCGGAGCGGGTGGGGCGTCCAGGCCGACGAGGGTCCGCTCGAACCTGGGACCGTCGCCAGCGAGGCCGCCGCTGATCCCGACGCTGGCGGGCAGCCCTTCGGACATCCCTTGGACGAGGCGGGTCCCGTTCACGCCGAGCCCGTCGGAGAACACCAGGACGTGGCGCAAGGGCCCCGCGCTCTGCTCGCCGGGCAGGGCCGCCGCGAGCGCGCGGCCCGCCGCGTGGCTGTCGCCGGACGTCGGCAGGTCGATGCAGCGCGCGACGACGTGCGTGGACTCGAACGACACGAGCGTGAGCACGAGCGAACCGTCGAGCACCACCGCGCCCGCGATCTCTCCCGCGGTCGAGCATGAAACGAGCGGAGCGGCCCCGACGGCCGCGCGGACCTCCGCCGTGCGGTCCGCAGCCAGCACCTCCGGCGCGCCGAAGAGCAGGGCCAAGGCATGGTCCGAGGAGGGGCGCGGGAGCGGAGAACTCCAGCCGGACCCGGGCCTGAACGTGCGCTGCTCGATGAACATCTGCCCCTGGTGTGAGAATGGAGTGTAACTGAACGCCGAGGCTCCGGAATGGCGAAGGTGGTGTTGCAGGCCGGGCGAACTTGTCGCCGCCTCGGGTCGCGTCCCGACTCGAGGCTGCCCGCGCCGTCCGGCGCCGGGCGCCCTGCCGAGACGCGGGGGGCTCCCCCTCTTTTTGCGGCCTCCCCGAGGGGGTCGTAGAGTCGGCAGCCGATGTCCGACGCCCCTGCTTCCGAGACCACGACCATCCACGCGCTCGACATCTCGGTGGAGGAGCGAAGGGTCCGGTCCTTCGATGGGACCGACATCGCCTACCACACCGTGGGAGAGGGGCCTCCGGTGCTGCTCGCCAACGGCCTCGGCGGATCGTGGAAGGCGTGGAGCCACCAGATCCGCCACTTCAGGTCTCGACATCGCTTCATCTCGTGGGATCAGCGGGGCCTGTTCCGCTCCGGCGCCCCGGCCGATCCGGCGGCGCTCGACATCCCCGCGCAGGCCCGGGATGCCGTCGCGGTGCTCGATGCCGCGGGGGTCGAGAAGTGCCTCGTGTTTGGATGGTCGATGGGCGTCCAGACCACGCTCGAGCTCTGGCGTCGGGCGCCTGAGCGCATCGCCGGCATGGTCCTGATCAACGGCGTGGCGGGAAGTCCGTGGACGACGCTTCCTGATCTCCCGAACGCGACCGTCACGGCACCGCTGGTCCTGCGCGGTCTGAGGCGCGTGCCCGACCTCGTCTCGAAGGTGACCCGAACGGCGGTCTCCTGGCAGCACACGCCCGCGCTGGCGAAGCGGCTCGGCTTCGCGGCCTCGACCCTCGACGTCGAGACCTTCCGGGAACTCGCCGGTTCGTTCGCGGGCATCGACATGGGTACCTACGTCCGCACCCTCGAGCAGATCGGCGAGCACGACGCGCACGACGTCCTTCCGACCATCCGGGTGCCGCTCCTGATGGTGGCCGGCGGCCGCGACCGGATGACCCCGCGCATCGCCGCGGAGCGCATCGCCCGCGACGTGCCCGGAGCGGAACTGACGATCGTGCCCGGGGCCACGCACTACGTCGCCGTCGAGTACCCCGGGCTGCTCAACCTGCGCGTCGAGCGGTTCCTGAGGGAGCGATGCAGCCCGAAGGCGTCCCGATGAACGCCCTGCAGCGCGCTGTCGCCGCCCTCGGTGTGACCGCGTTTCTGGTCGCCTGCGCCGGGTCTCCGAGCGGCGTGTCGGCGTCGCTCGAGGAGGACGTGACGCGGCTGCAGCAGGTGCTCGGCGAAGACCCCGCCCGTGCCGTCCTCGCGGACGTGGACCAGGCCCTCGACGAGGAGCGGCCCGTGATGGCGGCGGAACTCATCGCCGACGCGGCCATCCCTGCGCTGCGCCGGCAGGTCGAGGCCCTCTCGCGGGTCCGGGCCACGACGCCGGAAGGGCGACGGCTGCAGTCCCGCGCCGTGCGCGTGCACCGCGCCCGGATGGCCGCGCTCGCGGTGTACGGCGAGACCCTCGCGCCGGGCGTGACGGCCGACAACGACGAGGCCGTGCTCGGCGCGATGCGAGGCTTTCGAGAGGCCGAGATGGAACTGCTCCAGCTGCACGACGAGCTCGCGCGGATCCGCCCCCTCGCGACCGAGCCCGCGGCGCAGGCCGAGCGCGAGGCGCGCCTGGGTGGCATGCCGGCGATCCGGCCCGGGGAGCGGGCGGAGGCCGAGGGCGACGAGCGCGGGCCGGGGCCTTCGTCCGCGGGCCGGGTGGCGGGGGACGAGGTGGCCGTGCCGCAGGAACCGTTGCCGGAGTGAGCGCGTGATCCTCG
>CAIKNO010000459.1 GCA_903828805.1 uncultured Sandaracinus sp.
GCGGCGGCGGACGGCGAGAACGGCTACTGCGTGACGAACAGCCCGTCGACCGGCGCCGCGGACGCGCCGCTGAGCGAGACGGCCGGCTTCGACGTCGACCGCGCCTCGGTGTCGTTCACGAACCTGCGCACCACGGGCGTGATGACGGTGACGCCGCACGGGACCTCGGGGGTCGAGCATCCGTTCGTCATCCGGCGGCTCTCGCACTCGGTGACGGACCGGATGGGCCGCGAGACGACGGTGGAGGCGGCGACGGATCCCGCGACGGGCGCGCCGCTTCCGTGCGATGCGACGCGCGGTGAGTGCCCGCTCTACTGGCTCGATGTGCTGGTGGACGGGGTGGCTTCACCCTCGGCGCCGGAGACGGCGTTCACGGCGACCGAAGGGTGCGCCGCGGACGACACGTGCCCGCAGATCACGATCGGCGGCGCAGGGGGCCTCGCGGCGTCCCGGTGGCGCGGGGTGGTGGAGATCTCGGGCCATGGGGTGAGCCGCCGGGTGACGCTCGACTACGTGGAGCGGGCCGACGGTCAGTGGACTGGATCGATGTACACGTTCGGGAATTTCCCGTCGACGGGCCTGTCGGCCTGGCGTCCGCGGGAGGCCACGACGAACGTGACGGGCGTGGGCAACGCGCTCGTGCAGAAGTGGGACGCGTTCCGCCGGGGGACGATCTCGTGGGACGAGATGAAGGCGGTGCTGACCTCGACGGAGGCCGAGACGTGGCGTGACCCCGGGTTCAGCGCGCGCTGCACGGTGCCGGGCGGGGCGTGCTACCCGTACACGAACGCGTCCGGCGTTCGGACGTACGTGTCGAACGTGGCGACGTACCCGGTGCCGAGCGGGGTGACGGAGCTGCCCTTCTCGATGAACCTGCTTCAGAGCTCGTCGGGCGGCGTCGCGACGCTGTCGGGTCGGGTCGAGTCGTCGGGCACGCTGCACTACCCGGGCAACCCGGCGGTGTCGATCGCGCTGGGTTCCGACCCGAGCGCGGGTGGCGGCGGGTGCGCCTCGGGCCGCGCGGACTCCGACTGCGTGGTGTTCCTGAATTCGATGGTCGCCAACAGCACGGTGGGCGGCCGCTTCCCGTCGAGCACCGGCGTGTGCCCGAGCGGGTTCATGGCCGTCGAGGAGCCGTGGCTCGTGTCGGGCTTCACGGTCGGCACGCGCCTCGACGACCGGACGGGCCGCAGGTTCCGCACGACGTGCGTGGACGAGGTGCTGCCCTTCGGCAGCACGACCCCGGCGCTGCGGGGCCAGAACCGCAGCCTCTCGGGCGGCAATCCCGTGCCGGACGGCGCGGCCCGGACGCGCACGCTGACCCTGCTCGACGGCGCGCTCATCAATCAGACCGACATCCTCATCCTGTTCCAGGAGACCGTGCAGGGCTTCGTCGGCGTGCGCCCCACGCCGAGCGCCACGCCCACCACGACCTCCTCGCAGTACGGCTACCTGCTGCTCTCGCGGGTCGCCAGCGCGTTCGACACGACCGACGCGAACGGCAACGACACCCCGGACCTCTTCGAGCCGAGCGCCGCCGTGGCGACGCCCGCGCGCACGCCCGTCGCCGCCCCGGCGCGGTCTGCGACCCGGCCCTCGTGCAGGGCACGATCGGGGTGGCCCCTGGCCCGACGGGGATCGCCTCCTTGACCGACGCCAACGTGCAGCTCCTCGCCCAGCGTGCCCTGCTCGGCACGGGCGCGGGCTCGACCGCCTCGCCGATCTCGACCTCGCTCGTCCATTACTTCTGCGAGGACACCGGACTCTTCGACGGAGGTCCGGGAGACTTCGGCACCGTCGCCGCGGGCGTGGATGCCCTGGTCGAATGTCCCGAGGGCAGCCGGGTCCAGTACTTCTACGTGCGCTCGGCACGCACCCAGCGGATGGTCGCCGACGAGCCGTGCCAGGACGATGGGTCCTGTCAGGCGACGTTGAACCTCTGGGTCGAGAACGGCGAGGCCACGCTCGATCCGATCGTGGAGTGCACTGCGGGCGTCGCGTTCTGCGACGACAACCGGCTCGACCTGCGCGATGGAAAGCGTTTCCTCTACCCGCCGACGGGTGCAACCGCGCCGACCCTCAGCTACGGCCGGCTCGAGGCGGAGCTCGCCGATGCCTTCCGTTACCGCACACGCTTCACCAGCGACACCGGCTCCCGCGTGGGCTTCGTGCCGCAGGTCTGCATCCCCGGCTCGGATCGGGTGCCCTACTGCTACGACCCCCCGGCCATCGAGGAGGTCCGTGCGCGGGTCGATTGCCTGATCGACATCTACGCGCATCGCAACACCGCGCTGGCTCCGAGCGGCACGCTGCAGGCCGACGTCGCGCGCTTCCTGCGCGGCAACTTCGCGAACTTCGCGACGCCCCTGCCGGAGCGCGACGGCTTCGAGCGGCTCTACTCCGAGCTGCTCGTGATGCAGGGCGACGAGGCGATGACGCGCGCGTTCATGTCCCGCTTCGACCTCGCGGAGGTGGGCGGGGAGTCGTTCCAGGGCAGCCTCCTCGAGGACGGCGGCGTGGACCTCACCGGCATCGCCGGGGGCGAGA
>CAIKNO010000460.1 GCA_903828805.1 uncultured Sandaracinus sp.
CTCGGCTGCGCGGTGCTCGGCCTCGGCCTCGAGCGCCTCTCCGTCGGCGCGCGCCTTCTCCGCCGAGGCGTGCGAGAGGGCCTCGCGGGCCCGGTCCGCCGCCTCTTCGCGATGCCGCCGCGCCTCGACGGCGTGGTCGTAGGCGGCGAGCGGGCCTCGCACCTCCTGCGCCCGGCGCCAGCGTGCCAGCGCGGCCTCCAGCGGAGCCGCCGCCGCCGTCTCTTCGGCGATCGAGCGCAGTTCTTCGGCCGATGCGGCCTCGTCCGCATCGCGCGCGCGCTGCTCCTCGTGCCAGCGCCCGTGGGCCTCGAGGCTGCGGACCTGCTCCGCGCTCCGCGCGCACGCGTGCACGAGCGCGGGGCGTGAGGCCTCGGCCTCGGCACGCGCCGCCTCGGACCACGGCGAGAGCGCCTCGAGGCGGACGTCGAGCAGCGCGAGCGCGTCCCGCTCCTGCCGCGCGCGGCGGGACACTTCCTTCGAGACCGCGCCGTAGATCTCGGTGCCGGTCATGCGCTCGAGGAGCTCCGCGCGCTCACCGTCCGCGGCCGCCAGGAACGACGCGAACTGGCCCTGCGCGAGCAACACGGTGCGACCGAACTGCGAAAACGAGAGGCCGAGCTTCTCCTGGATCGCGGCGAGCACCTCGGTGCGTTTGTCCCCCGCGATCACCTTTCCCGACCCGAGCTCGGTCAGCCCCATCACGACATCCTGCACCGTGCCCTCGGCGCGGCCGCGCGCGCGGTGCACCTGCCAGCGTGCCCGGTACGTGCCGCCGTCGATGCCCACGAAGTCCACCTCGGCCTCCGCGCGCGCCGCCCCCTTGCGCAGCAGGTTGCGCGTGTCGCCCGCGGTGAGGCGGACCTCGTCGTCCGCGTCGTCGGCCCCGATGCGCGCCCCTCGCTGCGGCAGCCGGGGAACGCGGTTGAACAGGGCGAGGCAGACCGCATCGAGCAGGGTGCTCTTGCCCGCACCGGTCGGGCCGACGATCGCGAACACGCCCGCATCACGGAGCGGAGGCGCATCGAAGCGGACCTCGAAGCGACGGGCGAGGCTCGCGAGCGAGTGCCCTCGAACGGCGAGGATCTTCATGCGTCCTCCGCGGCGCTCGCCTGCGCGAAGGCCTCGTCGAAGGCCGACATCAAGGCGTCGGGCGGTGCCCCGGGGTGGTCGGTGGCCCACCGTCGCAGGAACACGTCGCGGACGTGGAGGTCGGCGAGCGAGCCCACGGGGGCCGACTGCAGCCCCTCGCCCATCCCGTCGCGCTCGGACGCGATGCGCACCAGGCGCACGGGACGATCGGCGAGCACGGCATCCACCTTCGCGCGCAGCGCCGGGTCGGGCTGCGTCATGCGGACGCGGACCTCGAGCCAGGGCCAGCGCGCCTCCGGCAGCCCCGGATCGAGCGGAAGGACGCGCAGCGCCTCGAGCACCTCCTCGAGCGGAGCCGCGCCCTCGCGGGGAATCCGCAGCAGGCCGACGCTCCGGGGCACGACGCGCGCGTCGTGTGCGCGCATCCGGGCGCCTTCGAATTCCACGAGCTGCACCTGATGCACGTAGCGCTCCTCGTCGAACGCGAGCGGGATCGGCGAGCCCGAGTACCGCACGTGCGCCCGGCCTCCGACCGCCTGCGCGAGGTGCAGATGACCCAGGGCGACGTACGCGGCGTCGGCCGGGAACACGTCGGCCGGCAGCGCCCCGGCGATCCCACCGACCACCGGGCGCTCGCTCTTCTCCGAGAGCGCGGCGCCCACGGCGTGACAGTGCCCGGTGACCACGAGGGCGCCCTCCCCGAGCCTCGTCCGCGCCCGCGCCGCCGTGGCTTCGTAGACGAGGCGCACCGCGCGCACGAAGCGGGCGCCGGGCGCTTCGTCCTCGAGGGGCTCGAGCGGCGGAAGATCGGCGTTCCGAAGATACGGCAGCGCGACGACGTGTCCGACCGTGGCGTCGCCCACGACGATGGGCACGATCACCGGATCGAGCGCCGCCCCGGGCCCGTCCAGCGACGCGGCCGAGGGCGATGCCCCGATCAACCGCACCCCGAGGCCCCGCAAGAGCGGGTCGGGCGCCCCGAGCCGCGCGGCCGAGTCGTGGTTGCCCGCGACCACGATGCCCTGCAGGGACGGGCAGCGGTGGCGCAGCGCGGCCAGGAATCCGTAGAACATCGCCTGCGCGGCGCCCGATGGGTTCGCGGTGTCGAACACGTCCCCCGCGACGACGAGCGCATCGACGCGCTCGGCCTCGAGGAGGTCGAGCAGCCACGCGAGGAACGCCCCGTGCTCCTCGTCGCGGGGCCGCCCATGCAGCGTGTGGCCGAGGTGCCAGTCGGCGGTGTGGCAGAGCTTCCAGGGTCTCGTCATCGTGCCCATCGTCGTTCGCCTGCGCCCCGGACTGACGCTTGCCGCGCACCGACGTGGCCGGGCCGTTGCCCGCGACCACGACGGCACCTCGAACTCATCTCGGCTCGGCGCGGGTGATCACCCGCTGATGCACGGCGACCCTCCGCGCCCCGAGAGGCACCTCGGCGTCGAGGGTGCGCTCGCTCCGCCCCGACGCGAAGGTCCGGTGAAGGTCGACCCGGACGTTCCCCCGCACCGACGCCGCGAGCGCCCCCGCGGACGTCCTCGCGCCGGAGGGTCGGATGCGCACCTCGAGGCGCACGGCCTCGCCGTCGAACGAACGCAGCGTGTAGGTCGCGGTCACGTCGGGCGGCGTGCTCGGGCCCACCACGTCGCTCGCCCGATGGACCTCCCAGCGGGCCCCCGCGCCCACCGGCTCGGTCGGCAAGGGCACCGCGCCGAACACGGTCTCCGTCAGCAGATCGAGCGCGGCCTGCCGCTGCGGGTCGAGCCCCGAGACGACGGGGAGCGTCCGCTCGGAGTACAGGCCGGTGGACTCGAGACGGGCCGCGTACGTCGTGCCCTGCAGCGCCTCGAAGCCGTGGAACGAGGCGAACAAGACGGGGTCCGTCTCCTCGGTGAGCTGCGCGCCCTCGACCCGCACCCGCTGGTCGAAGCGCGACGCGCCCGCGACGCGCCGGGTGCTGGTCTCGAGCCGGAGTTCGATCCGCGCCGTGCCCTGCCGCGGGGCCTCGACGCGCGCCGTGTCCGGCGCGACGCGCACGTCGAAGTCGAAGGTGATGCGATCCTGCTGGCGCCCCTCGGGGAGCTCGTACCGCAACACCCGGCGCGGCCCCTCGCCCGGGTCGAGCACCCGCACCTGGCCCGCGGGCGTGCGGGCCGTTCGGTCTCCGCCCCCGCAGGCCACGAGCAGCCCGAGGACCGCCGCCATCGCCCCGCCCCATCGGACCCTTCGCGCGCGCACGGCCGCATCCTACGCCGTCCGATCCGCCGGGTGCCGCCCTTCTCGCGCCCCCTGCCCGCGGGCGCCCGCGATGCGGCCGCACGGACGCACGGACGCACGGACGCGCAGCCGATGCCTCGATGCGCATGGGCGCATGCTCGTTCAGCGGAAGTCGCGGGCCTGCGGACGCTCCCGGGCCTCGGCCAGGAGCCCCTCGTCCTCGCCGAGATCCCGCAGCGTCGAGGCGACCAGGTGCACCACTCCGTCCTGGGCCTGCACGCGCCCCTCGATCTCCAGCAGCGCCGCCGTCTTGCCGACGGCGCCGTGCCGCTCGAAGACCTCGCGCCACACCACCGCGTTCACGAAGCCCGTCTCGTCCTCGAGCGTCATGAAGGTGACCCCCGTCGCGGTGCCCGGTCGCTGCCGACAGATGACGACCCCGGCGTAGCGCACGTGCGCTCCGTCGCGCGCCGACGCGAGGGTGCGCGCGTCCGGCATCCCCCGCGCCTGCAAGGCGGAACGCAGCGCCTCCATCGGGTGTCCGCGCGTGCTGTGCAGGCTCGCGCGGTAATCCCATGCGACCGCCTCGTGCGCGCCGAGCGCGGGGAAGCGGGTGCCCCGCCCGGCCTCCGGTGTCTCGGCGAGAGGCAGCTCGCCCTCCCGCTCGCGCGCCAGGGCCCGGACCTCCCAGAGCGCCTTGCGCCGATCGAGCCCGCCGAGCGCGGCGAATGCCCCCGCCTCCGCGAGGGCCTCGAGCGCGCGTCGGGGCAGGCGCGTCCGCCGCACGAACGCCGCCAGATCGGTCGGCGGCGCGTGCCCTCCGGAGTCCGCGTCCGGCGCGAGGCTGCGCTCGAAGAGCGCGCGCTCCTTCGCGCCGAAGCCCCGCACGTAGCGCAGCCCCATCCGCACCGCCCAGCCGGGTCGGCCGCGGACGTGTTCGAGGGTGCAGTCCCAGCGCGAACGCAGCGCGCAGAGGGGCCGCACGAGAACGCCGTGGCGACGGGCATCCTCGACGAGCGTCGAGGGGTGATAGAACCCCATGGGCCACGCGTTCAACATCGCGCACACGAAGGCCGCGGGGTGATGGCACTTCAGCCACGCGGTCACGTACGCGAGCAGCGCGAAGCTCGCCGCGTGCGACTCGGGGAAGCCGTACTCGCCGAAGCCGCGGATCTGCTGGAAGACCCGCTCCGCGAAGTCGACGGGGATCCCCTCCTCGACCATGCGCCCGACGAGACGTTCGCGGTGGGCCTCGAGGCGCCCCTTCGAGCGCCACGCCGCCATGTCGCGGCGCAGCTGATCGGCCTCGCCGCCCGAGTAGCCGGCGCACTCCATCGCGAGGCGCATCACCTGCTCCTGGAAGATCGGCACGCCGAGCGTGCGGGCGAGCACCCGCTCCATCTTCGGATGGGGAAATTCCACCGCCTCGCGCCCCGCGCGGCGGCGCAGGTAGGGGTGCACCATGTCGCCCTGGATGGGCCCCGGCCGCACGATCGCGACCTCGATCACCAGATCGTAGAAGGTCTTCGGAGCCAGGCGCGGGAGCATCGCCATCTGCGCCCGGGACTCGATCTGGAAGACGCCCACCGTGTCGCCCCGCGCGCACATCCGGTACGTGTCGGGGTCCTCGGCGGGGACGGTCGCGATGTCGAGCTCGAGCTCCTCGTGATCGCGCAGGAGATCGAAACAACGACGGATGGCCGTGAGCGCGCCGAGCCCGAGCAGATCGACCTTGAACAGCCCGAGGTCGTCCACGTCCTGCTTGTCCCACTGCACCACGGTGCGCCCCGGCATCGTCGCGGGCTCGACCGCCACGAGCGTGTCGACGGGCTCGCTGCCGAGCAGGAAGCCGCCCGGATGAATGCCGAGGTGACGAGGAAAATCGAGGAGCTGGCGGCTCAAGAGCGCGAGGTGCGAGAGGGGCGGATGTTCCGCGTCGAGCCCGCTCTCGGCGAGGGCCGCATCCGCGATCTCCGAGCCGTGGGCACCGACCGCGCGCGCCAGCCTCTCGAGGAGCGTCTCGGGCAGATCGAGGACCTTGCCGACGTCGCGCAGGGCCGAGCGCGGCCGGTAGCGGATGACGTTGGCGACCATCGCCGCGTGCCGGCGGCCCCAGCGCGTGTAGACGTACTGGATGACCTCCTCGCGCCGGTCGTGCTCGATGTCGAGGTCGATGTCGGGGGGCTCGGCCCGCTCGCGGGACAGGAAGCGCTCGAAGAGCAGCTCCATCCGCACCGGATCGATGGCCGTGATGCCGAGACAGAAGCAGACCGCCGAGTTCGCCGCGCTCCCGCGGCCCTGGCAGAGGATCTGCTGCGCGCGGCAGAACCGCACGATGTCCCACATCGTCAGGAAGTAGCCGCCGTAGTCGAGCTCCTCGATCAGCGCGAGCTCGCGCTCGAGCTGCGCGGCGGTCGCGTCGGGCACCCCCTCGGGATGCCGCGCGCGCGCGCCCTCGAGGGTGAGGGTGCGCAGCCATCCGCGCTGGGTCTGTCCTTCGGGCAGGTGCTCGGAGGGATAGCGGTAGCGCAGGTCGCCGAGGCCGAAGGCGCAGCGGGACGCGACCTCGAAGGTGCGCTCGAGCGCGTCGGGCTCGTCGGCGAAGAGGGCACGCATCGCGGGGCCGGAGAGCAGCTCGTGCTCGGCGTTCGGGCGCAACCGGGTGCCCGCGGTCGAGAGGGTCACGCCGTGCCGGATGCAGGTGAGCACGTCCTGCAAGGGCTGGCGCTGACGCGTGTGATAGAGGGTCTCGACACCGGCCACGACGGGGACATCGAGACGCCGGGCCACGGCCCGCATCGCCTCCTCGCGCGCGGCGTCCGCGGGCTCGAGGTGACGCACGAGCATCGCGTAGAGTCGCCCCTCGAACGCGGGCGCGAGCTGGGCCACGGTGCTCGGCTCGAGCGCGAGCGCGAGGAAGCCCTCGCCCGCCGAGCGGAGCTCGTCCCACGTCACCCGGGCGCGCCCTTTGGCCTCCGCGCGGGCGTGTCCGCGGGTCAGCAAACGGGTGATGTGACCATGACCCGTCCGGGTCTCGGCCAGCAACACGACGCGGCGGGTCCCGGGCTGCGTTCCCGTGGTGCAGGGCACGTCCGCCTCGGGAGCGGCCTCGAGCACCGTCACCTCGGCGCCGACCAGCACGCGCGGGAAGCCGGGTGCACGGGCGCGCACGTGGGCCTTCACGATGCCGTGGTGACCATCACGGTCGGTGATGGCGAGCGCCGAGAGGCCGAGCGCGTGGGCCTGCTCGACCAGCTCCTCCGGGCGGCTGCCGCCCTCGAGGAAGGAGTGGTTGGTCTTGACCCAGAGTGGAACCGGAGGTCGCACGACCCGATCCCATAACTGAACGCACGAGCAGTCTCAAGCCACGTCTGCGCCCGGCGTGTCGGGCGCCCGGAACCGCGGCGAGATCGCGACGGGCAGAGCGCACGACGACGAGAGGCCGACCAG
>CAIKNO010000461.1 GCA_903828805.1 uncultured Sandaracinus sp.
CAGGATGCGCGGCAGGCGTGGCAGGACGCGGCGCGACGCCCCGACGCGGCGCCGGCCGCCGTCGCGCAGCTTCAAGCGGAGGCCCAGCGCACCCAGCTCGACGCCCTGTCGCGGGCGGCCCAGGAGGAAGGGTGGGCGCATGCCGACCCAGCGACGGACGGGCCCGGCGAGGAAGGCACGGAGCAGGAGGTCGGCGGCGAGCGCGAGGCGGGGACGGCGCTCGCCGACGCCATGAACCATCTCGATCGGGCGATCGGTCGGCTGGACCGCCGCGACGGCGACGACGAGGTCCCCGGCGACGAGGTCGGGCGAGGGCTCACGGAGGCCAGCGCGGCGACCGCTGAACATACGCCCGAGACCTCGCGGGCCCTCGCCGACGCGGCCGACGCGCGGGCCCGAGGCGATGCCGAGGCGATGGACGACGCCCTCGAGCGGGCGCGGGAGGCGCTGCAACGGGAGGCCGGACGGGAGACGGATGGGCTCGCAGAGGCACGGCAGCGCCTGCAGGATCTGCACGACCAGGTCGCCGCCCAGCAGGCCGACGCGCAAGCACGAGCGCAACCTGCACCGGCAGGGACCGAGCCCCAGCAAGGAACGCCGCAGCAAGCACCGGCGGGGACAGAGCCCCAGCAAGGAACGCCGCAGCAAGCGCAGGCGGCAGGGCAGCCCCAGCAAGGACAAGCGCAGTCCGCACAGGCGGCAGGGCAGCCCCAGCAAGGAACATCGCAGCAAGCGCAGGCGGCAGCGCAGCCCCAGCAAGGAACGTCGCAGCAAGCGCAGGCGGCAGGGCAGCCCCAGCCGGGACCGACGGGAACACAGGCCCAGCCGGGCTCCTCGCCCACGGCACAGGCGGGCGCGACGCCCCAGCAAGGACAGGCGGCGGGACAGGCGCCGGGTCAGGCCGACGAAGGCGGGAATGGGGCGGCGTCGGCCGAGGGTGCCGCGGGTGATCCAGGCCAGGGCCGGGGCGAGGGTGCCGCGGGTGATCCTCGTGTCGCCGAAGGCACGGACGACGGAGCGCCCGTCGAGGGCGTCCAGATCGATCCCGGCGGCGCGCCGGACGCCATCGCCCAGCTGGGGGTCGAGCCCGATCCTCGGGGTCTGCTTCCCGGCGCAGGGCCCCGCGCCGGACACCTGGATCCGCGCATGGAGGGGCACGGCGGCGGGCGCTCCGGGAGCGGGAATGGCGCCCTGGCCCCCGGGGTCTCCACGCCGCCGAGGATGCGGTCCGGAAACGACATCCCGGGCTCGCTGCGCGCCTACGTCCAGCGCTACCTGAGGGCGCTGCAGGGCGAGGACGTCACGGAGCCCCACCGGGCGAGAAGAGAGCCACGATGAACGACATCACCCGAGAGATGACCGGCCCCAACCCCTTCGAGCCGGTGCGCGCCCTCTGCCAGCGCATCGCGCGGCAGGTCGGCACCCGCGTGGTCGGACAGCAAGAGGCCGTCGAGTGCGTCACCGCCGGCCTGATCCTCGGCGGGCACATCCTGATGGAGGGTGTCCCCGGCGTCGGAAAGACCCTGCTCGCCCGCACCCTCGCGGACGCCGTGTCCCTCCAGTTCGCCCGCGTCCAGTTCACGCCGGACCTGATGCCGTCCGACATCCTCGGCACGACGATGGTCCAGACCACCGAAGGCGGCGGGCCGCGCATGACGCTCCAGCCCGGGCCGATCTTCCACCACGTCGTCCTCGCGGACGAGATCAACCGCGCTTCCCCCAAGACCCAGAGCGCGCTGCTCGAGGCGATGCAGGAGCGGCAGGTCTCCCTGGGGACGACCACGCACCGCCTCCCCTCGCCGTTCTTCGTCGTCGCGACCCAGAACCCCATCGACAACGAGGGGACTTACCCGCTGCCCGAGGCCCAGCTCGATCGCTTCCTCGCCAAGGTCCTCGTGCGATTCCCGACCGAGGACGAGGTGATGGACATCGTCGCCCGGACGTCCAGCGGAGACGAGGCGAAGGTGCAGAAGGTCGCCGACGCCGAGACCCTCGTCGCGGCGGGCGAGACGCTTCGAAAGCTGCCCGTGGCCGACCACGTCGCCCGGCACGCGGTCCGGCTCGTGTTCGCCACCCACCCGACCCACGCGAGCGCCCCTGCGTGCGTGAAGCGCTTCGTGAAGGCCGGCGCCTCTCCGCGCGCGGCCCAGAGCCTCCTCGGCCTGGCCCGCTTTCATGCCGTGATGGATGGTCGCCTGCACGTCGCGACCGAGGACGTCGACCGGGCGGCGTATCCCTGCCTGCGCCACCGCGTCCTGCTGAACTTCGACGCGCTCGCCGAGGGCGTCTCGCCCGATGCGCTCCTCCGGCAGCTCCTGCTCGACGTCGGACCCGCCGCCCCGGCCCCGAAGGCCTCACCGGGCGGCACCCCCGCCCGCGCGAGGTGAGGACCGCGTGGCGCTCCTCGATCCCATCGCCCGCCGCCTGCTCGACCGCGTCCGCCTCGCGGTCGGCCGGACCGCGACGCGCCAGGGCGCCCACCGGTCGAAGACGCGGGGCACCGGACTCGAGTTCACGGACCATCGCCCGTACGTGCCCGGCGACGAGGTCCGGCACATCGACTGGAAGGCCTTCGCCCGCCACGGTCAGCTCCACGTCCGGCAGTTCGAGGAAGAGCGCGACGCCCGCGTCGAGGTCCTGCTCGACGTCAGCGGCTCGATGTCGCGCGGCGCGCCCCGGTCCAAGCTCGCGCGCGCGCAGCCGATCGCGGCGGCGCTCGCCTACGTGGGTCAGCGGCAATTCGACAGGGTCCAGGTGCGGACCTTCGGGGACGCCCTCGGCGCGGGCGTTCCGCCCGTCCG
This sequence comes from uncultured Sandaracinus sp., assembly GCA_903828805.1. GTDB lineage: Bacteria > Myxococcota_A > Polyangia > Polyangiales > Sandaracinaceae > Sandaracinus. The sequence continues at coordinate 2,802 of CAIKNO010000461.1, forward strand.
TCACGCGGCCGATCTGCCCGGCCTCGAGGGCCTGCTGCTCCGCGCGCAGGCCTCGGGCCCGACCGACTTCCCCGCGGTGGTGCGCGCGCTCGCCGCGCAATCGGGCCGGCCCTGCGCCGTCGTCGTCGTCGGCGACCTGATGAAACCCGACGGATTTCCTCAGGGATTTCGGGCGCTCGGGGCGCTGGGACACACCGTCACGATGGTGCACGTGCACTGCGCCGAGGACCTCGCCCCGGCGCTCGACGGCGAGGTCGAGCTCGTCGACGCCGAGGACGCGCGGACGGTGCGTCTGCGCGCCTCGAGCGCCCTGCTCCGGGCCTACCGGCGCGAGGTCGAGGCGCACCTCGAGGGCTGCCGGGACGCCGTGCGCGGCGTCGGCGGGCGCTTCGTCGACGTGCCCGTCGAGCTGCCCTTCGAGGCCGCGCTCAAGCGGGTGTTCGACGTCGACGGGACCCCCGCCCGATGAGCTTCGCGGCCTTCTCCCCGGCGGCGCTCGCGGCGCTCGCAGCGCTGACGGGCGCGGCCGTCGTCTTGCTCTATCTGCTCCGGCGCTCGCCCCGGGCGCAGCTCGTCTCGAACGTCGACTTCTGGCTGCGGGCGGCGGCGCGGGCCGCGCCCCGGTGGCCGTTCTCGTGGCGCATCCCGCTGCGCTCGCTCCTCGTGTCGCTCCTGGTGGCCCTCGGGCTCGTCGCGCTGATCGGAGATCCGCGCTTCGGAGCCGGCGCGCGCACCACGACGGTCCTCGTCTTCGCCGCCGGACGCGGCATGAACGCCGTGGGGCTCGACGGAGAGCCCCGCCTCGCGCGGGCGCGCCGCGAGGCGCTGCGATGGGCCGAGCACGCCACCATCGAGGGTGAACTGGCGGTCATCCGCGCCGGCATGCGGCCCTCCACGTGGCTCCCGCTGACCGCGGACCTCGGCGAGATCGAGACCGCGCTCGGGGCCCTCGTGCCGGACGAGGGCGGACCCGATCTCGAGGGCGGGGTCCGTCTCGCCGAGGCCCTGCTCGAGGCGCAGGACGCCGGCGAATCCGGGGAGATCCTCGTGGTCACCGACGCGCCGTGGACCGCGCGCGCCGGGGGTCCACGATGCGTCGTGCTGCCCGTCGGGACCCCGGCCGAGACGCTCGGGTGGACGGCGTTCTCGGCCCGCCGCGTCCCCTTCGCCGCGGGCGAGTACGTGGTGCGCGCCGAGGTCCACGCGTGGAGCGCCCGCGACGCCCGCGCGCGCCTCGTCGTGCGCGACGGCGACGTGGCGGTGCTCGACACGTGGATCACGGTGCCGGCGAGGTCGTCCCGGGTGTTCGAGGCCTCGGGGTTCTCGGTCGCGCAGGCCGCGCTCACGGCCGAGCTCGAGGACGCGCGGCTCGGCGATGCGCCCGATGGACTGCCCACGGACGACCGGGCGTACGCGGTCGTCGAACCCCTCGAGGCGACGCGGGTGTTGCTCGTGGACGAGCGCCGCGGCGCCCTCGACGCGGCCCTCCACGCCCACCCGGGCCTTGTGCTCGAACGCATGACGCCCGCGGCGCTCGCGGCCTCCCGGACCGCCGATCTCGCGCGCTTTCACGCGCTCGTCCTCGAGGGACAGGCGCTGCCCGCCGGCGTCTCGCACCCGGGGGTGCTGCGCTTCGCGCCGCTCCCCGGGCGCGGCGTGCGCGAGGGGGTGGCGCGGCCGCCGATCACCGGCGTGCTCTCGGCACACCCCGCCCTCGACGGAATGCGGCTCGAGGGGGCGACCCTCGCGCGGGCGACTCCGCTCGTCGAGGCGCCGGGCGACGAGGTCCTGCTCCGCAGCGCCGACCTGGCGCTCGCCGTGGCGCGCGTCGAGGGCGACGCCCGGGAGGCGGTCTTCGGCTTCGTGCCCGAGGACGCGGACTTCGTGCGGAGCGAGGCGTTCCCGCTGCTCGTGCACGGGGCGCTCGGGTGGGTCGCCCACCTCGGGCCGGAGGGCGCGCTGCCGCTCCGCCTCGGCGCCGCCCTCGAGGCCGAGGCG
>CAIKNO010000462.1 GCA_903828805.1 uncultured Sandaracinus sp.
CCAGGCGGCGCGTCGCGGCGGCGACGGGCGCGCACGCAGCCACCGCGCCCCCGAGCGCGCGCGGGCCGTGTATGCTCCCGCGGCCTCTTGCGCGGCGCGTCCTTTCTCATGGCGAACTCTCGGGCCAGCTTCTACGACACCGGCGTCGCCGCGGGCGGCGAACCGTCCGCGCCGTCGATGACCTCGGCGTCGCCGGGCGAGTCCCATGCCGTGTGGCTGGTGATGATGACGCTCGGGGCGGTGGCCGCGGCCTTCAGCGTCGTCAGCCTCGGCTCCCATCTCGGGTGGTGGCCGATCCCCGTCGGCGGTCCGAACTACTCGGCCGCGCGCTCGGCGCTGACCGGAGGCCTCGTCACGGGGCTGATGGTGGCGGCCGCCGAGCTTCACCGACGCGGCGTCCGGTTCGGCGTCCAGGCGGCGACGCTTCTGCTCTCGGTCGTCCTCGTCGCTCGGACGCCGGCGTACGGCTTCGAGCACGGGATCCCGCAGGTGGTGTGGGTCGGCCCGATGGTGGCCTTCGCGCTGACCTCGCTCGGCTTCAGCCTGTTCGCGACGGCCGTCACCTTCGCCCTCGTCCTCGGCGTCCACGGTCCGAACGGCGCGTTCCACGAAGCGTCGCCCTACTTCGTCAGCGGCATCATCGCGATGCTCCTCGTCGCGGGAAAGCTCCGCCACGAGAGGATCCTCGCGGCGGAGCGGGCGCAGGCGCACGCCACGCTCCAAGCGGCCTTCTATGACGCCCTGACGGGCCTGCCGAACCGACGCCTCCTCGGGGACCGGCTCACGGAGGGGCTCAAGGTCGCCGGCCGGAACCATCGTGGGCTCGCGGTCCTCTTCGTGGACCTCGACCGCTTCAAGAAGGTGAACGACACCCTCGGTCACGCGCAGGGCGACGCGCTCCTCGTCGAGGCCGCGGCCCGGGTGCGGGGGTGCGTGCGCGCGATGGATACGCTCGGGCGCTTCGGCGCGGACGTGTTCACCGTGGTCCTCGGCGACGTCGCCGACCGCACGGCCGTCGATCGTGTGGCCCATCAGGTGCTCGTCGAGCTCGGACGCCCGTTTCTCATCGGCGGCCACGCGCTCTCGATGACGGCGAGCGTCGGGGTCGCGCTCTTCCCGGACGATGGCGCGACCGCCGAGGAGTTGCTGCAACGCGCCGACAAGGCCCTGCACGACGCCAAGGCCGCCGGCGGCCACAGGACCGCGTATTTCGAGCCGACCCTGCAAGCGGACGCCGAACACCGCATGCGCCTCGAGCAAGAGCTCCGCGTCGCCCTCCGGGACGCGCAGCTCTGCGTCCACTACCAGCCCATCGTCGACCTCCGTACCGGGGCCATCCGCAAGGCCGAGGCGCTCGTGCGCTGGCGCCATCCCACGCTCGGACTGGTGAGCCCGGCGGCGTTCATCCCGCTCGCCGAATCGACGGGCCTCATCCACGAGCTCGGCGACTGGGTCTTCGACGAGGCGGCCGCGCAGGTCAAGCGCTGGCAGACCCTCAGCGGCCTGCCGTTCCAGATGAGCATCAATCGATCGCCCGCTCAGTTCCTCGGCAAGGGCGCGCGGGGCCCCGCCGTGCCGGGGCACGAACGGGACGCTTCGACCTGGCAGGAGCGCCTCGGCGGGCTCGGCCTCTCTGGCGACAGCATCGCGCTCGAGATCACCGAAGGACTCTTGCTCGGCGAAGGCGAAGGGGTCGCGGAAGAGCTCCACGCCATGCACACGGCCGGCATCGGCCTCTCGCTCGACGACTTCGGCACGGGGTACTCATCGCTCGCGTACCTGCAGCGCCACCCGATCGACGTCGTGAAGATCGATCGCGCGTTCGTGCGGGGGCTCGCGCCGAACAGCAAGAACCTCGCGCTCTGCAGGGCCATCGTGACGATGGCGCACGACCTCGGCATGCAGGTGGTCGCCGAGGGCGTGGAGCTCGAGGGCGAGCGCGATCTGCTCGTCGCGGCGGGGTGCGACTACGCGCAGGGGTACTTGTTCGGCAAGCCGATGCCGGCCGAGGAATTCGAAGTCCTGCTCCTCCGTTCCGCCGTCGAATGAACCCGCCATGGCCCATGTGACGATTCGTGGAACCCGCCTCTGGGTGGAAGACACGGGGGGCGAGAAGCCGCTCGTGCTCTTCTCCCACGGGCTGCTGTGGAGCACGCGGCTCTTCGATGCGCAGGTGGCCGCGCTGCGCGGCCGGTACCGATGCGTGGCGTGGGACCATCGTGGCCAGGGGCAGAGCGAGGTGCCCGCGGGCCGCGCGATCACGATCGAGCAGTGCTACGAGGACGCGGTCGCGCTGATCGAGCACCTCGGCGCGGGCCCGGTGCACTTCGTGGGGTTGTCGATGGGAGGGTTCGTCGGGATGCGCCTGGCAGCGCGGCGCCCGGAGTGGATTCGCTCGTGCATGCTGCTCGAGACGAGCGCCGACCCCGAGCCCGCGGAGAACGTGCCGCGCTACCGCCGGTTGAACCACGTCGCGCGCTGGTTCGGGCTCCGTCCCGTCGCCGGCCGCGTGATGCCGATCATGTTCGGTCGCACGTTCCTGACGGATCCCGAGCGCGCCGCGGAGCGGGCGGTCTGGAGGGCGAGGCTGGTGGGCAACCGCCGCGACATCGTGCGCGCGGTCCACGGGGTGATCGAGCGCGACGGGGTCCACGACGAGCTGAGGAACATCACGTGCCCCACGCTGGTGGTCGTCGGGGAGGAGGACGTCGCGACCGTGCCCGCGAAGGCGGAGCGCATCCACGCGGCGATCCGGGGCAGCACGCTCGTCCGGATCCCGCGGGCGGGGCACTCCAGCAGCGTCGAGCAGCCGGCGCTCGTGACGGCGGCGCTCGCCGAGTTCCTGGCGCGGGTGGACCCGGGCGCGTGACCCGTGCGCGACGGGGCGGGCCGCGCGCGGGCGCGGCCCGAGCGTTCCTTTTACTCGACGATCGCTGCGGGCTTGGCCGTGAAGAGCGCGACCGGGGACGACACCCCGCGCAGCGGATGGACGCCGAGGCCCACCAGCTCGGCGGGATCGAGGTGCCGCGCGACGGCGTCCGTGAGCACGAGAGGCACGCCGAGCGCCTTGCACATCGACTCGGTGCGAGAGGCCACGTTCACCGCGGCCCCGATCACCGTGAAGTCGAGACGGTTCGCGGAGCCGATGTTGCCGTACATGACCTCGCCGAGGTGCAGCGCGATGCCCGCCTCGAGATGGGGCCGACCCGCGAGCGCGTCCCGCGCCCGGGCCGCGTCCATGGCCGCGAGGCAAGCCCGCGCGGCGTCGAGCGCGCGGCGGCTGGCGGC
>CAIKNO010000463.1 GCA_903828805.1 uncultured Sandaracinus sp.
CCCGAGCCGCTGCCGGAACCCGAGCCGCTGCCGGAACCCGAGCCACTGCCGGAACCCGAGCCGCTGCCCTCGCTGCCCTCGCCGTCCTCGTCCTCGCCGTCTTCGTCCTCTTCCCCTTCGGTGCTGTAGGACGTGACGGTCTCGTTCACGCGGATCTTGCCGTCGCTCTGGGCGCGCTCGCGAAGGCCGTGCACGAAGACCCGCAGCACCTCGGCGCGCTTGGCCTGCAGCAGCTGGCCTCGGATCCGCGTCTGCGTCTCCTCGTCGAAGCCTTCGTCGGTGGCCTCGGTGCGCTCCTCGAGACGGAAGACGTACCAGTCCTCGCCGAGCTGCACGGGCGCCGCGGGGAGGGGGCTCTCGAGCGTCGCTTCGAAGGCTGCACGCGTCAGTGCGCCGGCCCCGGTCGCGCCGGACACGGGCGTCTCGGTGCGCCCGAACGAGCGAGACTCGCGGACCTGCGGCGCGAACGCGTCGCGCTCGGGGGTTTCGGCGGCCGTGCCGTCGGCCGCGGGCGCAGGCACCTCGCCCCAGTTCCACTGGAGGCGTCCGTCGAGCTCGTCGGTGGTGTGCCCCTCGCGCAGGAAGCTCAGGGCGCGGTCGGCCTCTTCTCGGGCGACCTCTCCCGCGCGGGCGCGCTGGTAGAGGGTCTCGGCCACTTCGCGCTTGGCCTCGGCCTCCGGGACGTCGCCCTCACGGCGGCCCTGCACCTGGATGACGTGGAAGCCGAAGTTCGTCTCGACGATGTGGTCGGTGATCTGGCCCGGCTCCGTCTGGAACTGTGCTTCATCGAAGGGCGCGACCATGCGGCCGCGCGCGTTCCACCCGAGGTCGCCGCCGCGCAACGCGCTGCCGGTGTCCTCGCTGTTCGCGCGCGCGAGCTCGGCGAAGTCCTCGCCGGCCTGGGCCCGGGCGAGCAGGGCCTCGGCGCGTGCACGGGCGGCCGTGCGGTCCGCCTCGGGCGCGTCGGAGGCGGCCTTGATGAGGATGTGGCGCGCGCGGCGCTGCTGCTCGAGGCCGGTGTAGCGATGCCGCTGGCGGGTGAACTCCTCGTTCACCTCGGTCTCGTGGGACTCCATCCAGGTGCGGATGGCCTCGTCGGTCGCCTGCACCCGGTCGCGGAAGTACAGCGGCGTGAACCTCACGTAGTCGATCTTCGCCCGCTCGGTGGAGCGCACGTACTCGTCACGAACCTCCGCCGGCGACACCGTCACGCCCGAGAGCACCGCGTCCCGCGCCTGCTGCGCGAGGTCTTCGCGCACCTGCCACCGCTCGAACTCCTCGACGCTGCGGCGGAGGTAGTTCTGGATGTAGCGGCGCATGTTTTTGCTCGAGAACTGCCCGTTGCGGTCTTCGAAGCTCTGCTGGACCTCGGGTCCCGGATAGCCCTCGGGGGCATCCACCGGCGGCGTGGAACGCACCATGCCGGTCTCGGCCACGCGGCGCATGATCTCGCGCGCGTCGGACACGAAGCCCATCCGCTCGGCTTCGTTCGCCAGCAGTTCCCGCTCGATCAGGCCGTCCATGGTCAGTTCGCGCAGGCGAAGGGTCCGCGCCCGCTCGACGGGGAACCGGTGGAACCCGAGCAGCGTGAACGCCGCGCGGTAATCCCCTTCGGTGATCGTCGCGCCCTCGACGCGCGCGGCGTAGGGGAGGGCAGTCGGGTTGCACCCGGACTGCGTGTTGGGGGCCTGGAACGTCAGCACGAACGTCAGGCTCAGGACCCCGACGATCAAGCCGAGGACGACGGTCTGGAAACGCTTCTGAATGAGCTCGAGCATGGGTGTCCCGCGCGCGCGACTGCCCCGGAGCACTGTCTCCGGGCGCCGCGAAATGGCGCGGACTGTAGAGGAGGGGGCCGAAGCGCGCAATCTCGGGGTTCCGGGGGCATCGCCGGGGGTCTGTGCCCTCGGCTCGCCGCGGGACGGGCGGGGCTCCGCCCGTGATATACGACGCGGGTGCAAGGCGACGTGCGCGCGCAGGTCCGGGCCGGGGTCGTGGAACGGTTCGAGACGTGGCAGGTGCCGCTCCTCGAGCGTCTCGTCGCGCAGCCGAGCTGCACGAGGGCACCGGCCGACGTCGAGGCGGCAGCCCGCCTGCTCGACGCGGAGGCGGAGTCGCTGGGCCTGTCGTGCGAGGTGCACCCGGACCCGGCGGGGCGGGTGGCCGCGCACCGGGTCTACCGCGCGCCTTCGCTCGGCGCCGAGGGGCGGGGGCTCGCGTTGGTCGGACACATCGATACGGTGTTCCCCCGGTCGATGGGATTCCTGGCGTTCCAGCGCGACGGGGATGTCGTCCGCGGGCCCGGCGTGCTCGACATGAAGTCGGGGCTCTGCGCGATGTTCGGCGCGTGGGCGGCGCTGCGTGCCGCGTGCCCCGAAGCCGCGTCGAGGCTCGCGGCGCGGTGGATCGTCGTCAGCGACGAGGAGACGGGCTCGCCTTCGAGCGCCGATCTCTACCGGCGCCTCTCCCCGCTCATCTCCGAGGCGCTCGTGTTCGAGGCGGGTCGGACGGAGGACCGCATCGTCACGCGCCGCCGGGGCAGCGGCGTGTGGACGGTGCACGCCAAGGGGCGCGCGTCCCACGCAGGCAACGCGCACGCGGAGGGCATCAATGCCATCCATGCCCTCGCGCTGCTCGTCCCGCGGATCGAAGCGATGACCGACCACGCGCGCGGCAGGACGCTCAACGTCGGGCTCTTCGAGGGCGGGACGGCGAAGAACACGGTCCCCGAGCGCGCGTCGCTGGGCATCGACGGTCGATTCGGCTCCTCGGAGGACGAAGAGGCGATCGTGCGTGGCCTCGAACGGCTGGTGCGCGAACCCTTCGCCGGCATGCAGGGCGTGCCCGACCGCCTTCGGCAGGTGGAGTTCACCCTCGACGGCCGCGTGTCGCGTCCACCGATGGAAGCGACGGATGCGACGCAGGCGTTGCGCGCCCGCTACGAGCGGGTGGCTTCGGAGTGCGGGCTCGGCACGGGGGAGGCGCCGCTGCAGGGCGGCGGTTCCGACGCGAACCTCCTCGCCGCGCACGGCGTGCCCTGCATCGACGGACTCGGGCCCTTCGGCCGCCACTTCCACGAGACCGAGGAGTGGTCGAGCCTCGACAGCCTGCGGCGGCGCACCGAGGCCCTCGCGCTCTTCCTCCTCGACGCCGCGGGCGGGTAGAGCGCCCCGGGCGGTGCGCGCGACCTCGCGCCTCGAGCGCAGGCGCCGAGACCGCGTGCGTCGTCCGCGCAGGCGGTGCTTCCCGGGGCGTGTCCCGTGTTAACGTCGCACCGGATGGTCGGTCTTCGGCACGCTTGGGCATGGAGTGGTGTGGTGCTGGCGCTCGTCGCCGGTGCATGCGGGCGGCGCGGGCCGGGGGGGACGCTCCCCACCGCGGGACGCCGCGAGCAGCAACTCCTGTTGCAGCAGGCGTCGCGGGAGATGTCGTGTCCGGCGCCGGCGCTGGCGATCATGCTCCTGACCCGCGACGTGTGGCAGGTGCAGGGATGCGGCCTGCTTCGTGATTTTCGGCTGGAGGGCACGGGCCGTCGCGCGCGCTGGACGCCGATCGAGCCGATGCCGGTCCGGGCCTCGCGTGAGATGGCCTGCCCGGTGTCGGCGATGAGCTTCGGCGCGCCCCTTCCGACGGTGCGTGACGCGACCGGGTGCGGGCGCTCTGCGCGCTACGTGCTCGTCTGCACGGCGTCGGGCTGCTTGTGGGGCATGTCGGCGCATGCCGGCGCGTGGGCCGGTGAGGTGCAGAGCGCGCCCGCGCTCCTCCCGCCGCCTTCGGGCGGGTCGAGTGCGCCCCCCGGGGGGCCGACGTCCGCGGGTGCAGACACGATCTCGATCCCGCCGCCCCCGGTCGAGGGCTCGGTCGAGGCGACGCTCCGCGCGTTGCTCGACGCCCGGCGTGATGCCGTGCGCGGATGCGTCGGGGCGTCGCCGGTGCCCGTGCAGGTGGTCGTGGCCCCGGATGGCGCGGTGCACGTGACGTTCGAGCCTCCCCACGCCACGGCCGCGGCGCGTTGCGCGCCCCTGCTCGAAGGACTCCGCGTCCCTGCGGGCGCCGCCGGCACCTGGTCTCACGCCCTCTGAGAGCCCGTCGCCCTCCGCGGGTGGACTCTGCCGTTGTCGGGCGCCTCGGGACGGAGGGCCTTCGGTTCTCGGCGACGCGGCCCGTGGCCGTGAGCCGCCCCCACATGGCCGCGACGAGGGAGAGGTGAGCGGACTTGCGAGGCCCGCGTCGGTGCCCAAGTCCGGGGCTCTCCCCGAGGCCCTCCCCGCATGTGCACCCTGTCCGAAGCTCCGCGCGTGATGGTCGTCGACACCGACCTGGCGCGCGTTCGCTGCGCGACCGCGATGCTGTCCCGGGCGGGGCTGGAGGTGCGGGGTTTCGGGAGTCCCGAGGCGGCCCTCGCCGAGCTGAGCCACCGAAGGCCGGACGCCGTGCTGGCACCGCAGGAGCTCGCAGGCTTCGACATGGAACGATTCTTCGAGGCCGGACGGGCGGGTCGCGGGAGGCGCGCGCCGTCGTTCGTGCTCTTGCCGCCGCGCCGCGGTGCGGCCTGCAGGCCTGCGCCCTCGTGGTTCACGACGAGCGTCCCCGATCCCATGACGGTGCATGGCCTGATCGACGCGGTGCTCTGCGCGGTCGTGCGCTGAGAACCGACAGCTCGCCGTCGGTGCGCTACGCTCATCCGCACCATGCGTCGAGTCGCTCCACTCCTCCTGGCCCGTGTCGTCTTCTTCGGCGTCCCCCTCGCGTGGGTCGCCGCGGGCTGCGACCCAGCGACACCGTCGATCGACGCCGGCGCGTCGTCGGATGCCGGCAGTGCCCTGGATGCCGCGGGCCCCGCCGATGGCGGCGCCGCGCCGGTCGATGCGTTCGTGCCGAGCGAGGATGGCGGGGACGCGGGTTCACCGCTGGTGGGCACGGTGTCGGGGCCGTGCGGCTCGCTCGACGACGCGCAGTGGCTCTCGGATTCGCCTTATTTCCTGAGGAACTCCATCGACTTTCCGAGCGGCTTGTCGGCGATGGACGAGGCGCTCCTCAGCGATGGCGCCCGTGAGATCCTCCTCGAGGGGACGGCCGGTGGGAGCTCCGGCATGTCGGAGGCGATCTCCTTCGAGATCTTGCACCGGTGCGAGGGGGCGAGCCTCGTCAAGACCGAGACCGAGGTGGTCTACGACCCGGTCGGGAGCGACAAGACCGACATCCTCGTCGAGATCGATGGTCACCGCATCGGCGTCAGCGTCACGCGGGCGGTCGCCTTTCCGTTCGACAGCCCGTATCCGGTCGACCGCGCGCAGATGCTGCTCGAGCGAAAGCTGACCAGCATCCTCGAGAGTTCGATGAACGTCGTCGCCTCCGATGCATGGGTGAAGCAGATCCTCCACGTCATCGCCTACGCGCCGATGCACGCCGACTCGATCCGCGCCGCATGGGATCTGATCGACCCCGCGATCCGGGCGGACACCATCCTCCTCGTCACCGTCACCGACGGAGACGACGCGTTCATCTACTGACGAGGCGTCTTCACGGAAGGGACCACACCACCTGGCGGGGCCGGGTGGCGTGTGGTTCCTGCGTGGTGGGACACGCGCCCGGGGCGACTCGAACGCCCGACCGTCGGCTTAGAAGGCCGCTGCTCTATCCAGCTGAGCTACGGGCACCGCGCTTGCTCTCGCGCTTCGACAATCAGAACACTCGGGGTGGAGGGATTCGAACCCACGACAACGAGCACCCAAAGCTCGTGCACTACCAGGCTGTGCGACACCCCGCAGGACTCACCGGCGCGCGGACGCCCCGGATCGACCGCGCGCGGACAGTAGCCTCTCACGGCGCGATTGTCTCGAGAAAGACGACCGCGCGCGCGGCCAACGACCGAAGCAAAGCGCCTGCCAACGGAGACGACCCCGGCGTCGGCAGGGTTTTCCGGGGGCTGCATCGTGCCCCCTCGCGCTGCAGACACGTCCCGCCGCGTCGCTCGTGTCAGCGGGGCCGCAGGCGGTCCGCGAGGTGTGCCTTCATCGCCTGGGTCGCCTGCCCGCGGTGGCTGAGCGCGTCCTTCTCGTCGGCACCGAGCTCGGCCATCGTGCGCGTGTGACCCGCCGGAACGAACACGGGGTCGTAGCCGAATCCGAGTCCGCCGACGCGCTCGAAGGCGATGGCGCCCTCGCACGTGCCGACCGTCAGCGCGACCTCGTCGTCGTCCGGCGAGGCGAGGGCGAGGACGCACCGGAACCTCGCCGACCGCGCGCCTTCGGGCACGCCCGCGAGCGCGTCGAGCAGCTTGTCGACGTTCGCCGCGTCTCCGGCGCTCCCTGCGTACCGTGCGGAGTGCACGCCGGGCGCGCCGTCGAGCGCATCGACCACGAGCCCGCTGTCGTCCGCGAGGGCCAGCAGTCCGGAGGCCGCGGCGCACGCACGGGCCTTCTTCGTCGCGTTGCCTTCGAACGTGTCCGCGTCCTCGTCCACCTCCGGCAGCCCCAGGTCGGCCGCGCCGACCACCTGCACCCCGAGGGCTCCGAAGATCCGCTCGAACTCCAGCAGCTTGCCCCGGTTCCGGGTGGCGATGAGCAGGGTTCGGGTCATCCGAGCCCGAGCCGTCCGAGGCTCACGCCGGCCTTCGACAGCGCCTCGTCCTGGGCCTTGCGCAGCGCGGGGATGGTGCCCAGCGCGACGTCGATCATCGCGGTCCAGCGCTCGCGGGCGACGGGCTCGCCTTCGGCCGTGCCCTGCACCTCGACGATCGCACCGGCTCCGCCGGTCACCACGTTCAGGTCGACGTCGGCCCGGCTGTCCTCGAGGTAGGCGAGGTCCGCGAGCACCTTGCCCTCCACGATCCCCGTGCTGATCGCCGCGACGGGCGCGCGCAGCACCCCCGGTTGCACGAGGCCCTTGGCCCTCAGCACGTCCAGCGCGAGCGCCAGGGCGATGAAGCCCCCGGTGATCGAGGCCGTGCGCGTGCCCCCGTCGGCGTCGAGCACGTCGCAATCCACCGTGATCGTTCGTTCTCCGAGCTTCGCGGGATCGACCGCGGCGCGCAGCGCACGTCCGATCAGGCGCTGGATCTCCTGGACCCGGCCGTCGACCCGGCCCTTGCGACCGTCGCGATCTTGCCGCTTCGGGTTCGCGCGCGGGTGCATCGCGTACTCGGCCGTGATCCAGCCCTTGCCCGAGCCGCGGAGCCAGCTCGAGACGCCTTCGTCGACCGAGGCGGCGATCAGCACGCGGGTGCCGCCGGTCGCGTACAGGACGGAGCCCTCGGGGTGCTTCTGGACGCCCGTCTCGATCGTGATCGGCCGGATGTCGTGGGCGCCGCGTCCGTCGATCCTGGTGCTCATCGGGTGCTCATCACTTTCTAGGGGTCGCGGGTGTCACCGGGCACGGGTCGCTCGCCAGACCGCCCGGAGGCTCCGGCGAAGGCCGGGAGCCACACGGTGAAGGCGGTGCCCCCGCCCTCGGCGTCCTCGCATCGGATCTGACCGCGGTGCGCTACCACGATCTGCTGCGTGAGCGATAGGCCCAGGCCTGTGCCGCGCTCCTTCGACGAGTAGAAGAGCTCGAAGAGTCGAGCCCGCGTCGATTCGGGGATGCCCCGGCCGCGGTCTTCCACCCGGACCTCCACCCCGCCGTCGAGCGAACGGGCGACGAGCGCGACGGGCCCGCCCTCGGGCATCGCCTCCCGGGCGTTCCGGATCAGGTTGAGCAACGCCTGTCGGAACTGCGACTCGTCGAGCGCGACCGGGGGCAGCCCGGACTCGCAACGCACGGTCAACGTGCACGACGCGGCGCTCAGCTCCCGCTCGACGAACCGACCGATCTCGACGAGCAGCACGCCGACGTCCTCCGGCTCGAGCTGCGGCGCCGGGACGCGCGCCAGGCGGAGGTACTCCTCGGTGATCGTCGTGAGGCGATCGATCTCCCGCTGGATGGCGCGGAGCGGCGCCTGCACGTCGCTGCCGGCGCCCGCGAGTTCCTCGGCGAGGACCTCGACGTTGAGTCCGATGCTCGACAGCGGATTGCGCACCTCGTGGGTGACGTGCGCCGCCATCTTCCCCATGGCCGCCAGCCGCTCCGACTGGATGAGCCGCGCCTCCGTCTCGAGGGCATCCGTCACGTCGTCCGCGATGATCAGCACCGCACGGTCCGCGGCCTCCTGTGTCGGCCCGAAGGGCGTGACCTGCACGTCGAGGCGCAACTCCCGAGCCCCCGGCACGGCGTCGGGGTGGAGACGGAGCCGGGCCCGCTCCAGGTTCGCGGCGTCGTCGCCCGACGACACGCGCGCGACCGCTTCGTCGAGCCCTTCGAGCCGCGCGGGGAGGCCGGTGTGCGCGAACGGCTGACCGAGCGCCTCGGGCCCGATCCCGAGCACGCCGAGCGCGGCATCGTTGGCGGCGCGCACGACGCCGCGGGCATCGACGGCGACGACGGCCGAGCGGAGCCGTGCCAGGATCTGGGCCTGGATCCGCTCCAGGTCGCGCACGCTCTCGTCGCGGGCCGCGATGGCCTCGACCATCCGCTCGAACTCGCGCCCGAGGCGGCCCAGCTCGTCGTCGCTCCTGGCCTCGAGCCGCGTGCCGAGATCGCCCCGCGCGACGGCGACGACCCGCTCCTGCAGCAGTGGAAGCGGGGCCAGCAGCCGCTGGGAGCGCCACGCCACCGCGAGCCCCGCGGCGAGCGCGAGCAGGGCGAGCCACGCGATCTCCTCGACCGATCGACGCTCTTGCTCGGCGGCGCTCCGGCTCACGGCCTCGATCCGCGTGCGGACCTCGTTGCGGGCGCGCTGCAGCTGGCGTGCGACCTGGCCCTGCTGCGCGATCAGCTCGCCCTGCAACGCGCGCGCGCGCGCCCGGTCGTCGCTGTCGAGGGCCCCGAACAGGGCGTCGTAGAGGGTGCGCGATCGGTCGTATCCACGCCGCACTTCCTCGAGAAACCCCAGCACGCGGCCGAGGGCGACGCGATCCTCGGGGGCGGGATCGAGCCCCAGCGCGCGGCGGATCTGCCGTCCGGCGTTGGCGACCCGGGGCGGGATGACCTGTTGCTGGGCGTTGACCCACTGCCGGGTTCGACGCCCCTGGCCGTCGTCGAGGACGTACTCGCCCATGTTCTGCAGGATCGCCTCGGCGGACTGCGCCTCGGCGATCGCGAGCGTGAGGGGCACGTAGGCCTCGTCGAGCAGCCGAAGGGTCTCGGCGGTGCGCTGATGCTGCGCGAGGCTCGCGCCCGCCACGATGCCGAACGCGAGGAGGACCCCGGCGAACGCCAGGAAGATCCGCGTCGGGATCGTCAGTTGCGGTCGGGTCATCGAGGGCGTGCGGCCGGGCGCGACTTCCTGCGCGCCGAGGGGCGAGTCCATGGCATACTCGCCCGCTGATGGACCGTCCACTGCACCCCGAGAGGGCTTCGCGATGAGCGTGGTCAAGCCGACTTCACTCGACCTCTCCGGTGTGTGTCGAGCCGCGATGCCGTGTCGTACCGCCAATCCACGCTGGCCCGCGCCGCGGTCGCAGGCGCTGTCGGCGGTGCTCGCGGTCGGGCTCTGGATGGTCGGGTGCGTCGAGCCGCCGCCGCCGGTCGAGCCGATGGACGCCGGGCCTCCGGTCGATGCCGGCCCCGTGCCGGTGGACGCTCCGCCGAGGCCGGACGGGGCGACCCTCTGTGAGACCGACGCCGAGTGCGACGATGGGATCGAGTGCACCCGCGATTCCTGCGATGCCACCGCCGGTTACTGCCGAAACGCGGTCGATCCGGCCACCTGCGACGACGGCCTGTTCTGCAACGGAGCCGAGCGATGCGACACCCGCCGGGGCTGCATCCCCGGCCCGCGCGAGACGTGTGACGACGGCCAGGTCTGCACGGTCGACCGCTGCAACGAGGAGATGAAGACCTGCGAGCACTCGGAGCGCGACCTCGACGAGGACGGAGACCCCGACTTCTTCTGCCCCGGCGGTGCCGACTGCGATGATCGCGACCCCGGCCGGAGCTCGACGTCCCCCGAGATCTGCGGCGACATGACGGACAACGACTGCGACAGCACGGTCGACGAGTCGGAGTGCGGGCGTCCCCCGCACGATGCGTGCGACGATCCCCTCGACATCTCCGCGGGCGGCCTCTTCGTGGTCGACACCACCGGTTCCACCGCCGACTACGTGCTCGGCTGCGTCGGGGCCGCGCGCCAGGACGTCGTGCTCACGTTCACGCTGACGGAGCCCCGCGACGTCGCGATCGAGGCCGATGCGTCGTTCTTCACGACGGTGCTCGCGCTCCGGACGGCCTGCGAGGATCGCACGTCGGAGCTGGAGTGCCGAAACGGCTTTCCCGGGCGCTTGCGTCGCCGCGCGCTCCCGGCCGGCACGTACTTCGTGGTCGTCACGGGGTACGGGGTCGGCGAGATCGGCGTGACCGCGCGGTTCGACCCGGCGAGCGGGCCCGCGTCGAACGAGAGCTGCGTCGCCCCCATCGACGTGTCCGCGGGCGGCGTGTTCCGCGGCACCTTCGTGGATGCGGCGGACGACGTGACGACGGCGTGCGGCTTCGGCGGTTCGCCCGATCTGGTGTACTCGTTCACGACGACGTCGGAGCGGGACGTGCGGGTGACGGCCGCGGCCGCGGATGGTTCGGCGCTCGCCTGGGAGATCCGCTCCACGTGCACGCCGCCTGCGGGTCGCGCGCGCTGCTCGTACGGGAGTCCGGCGGCGGCGCAGCACCATCAGCTTCCCGCCGGGACGTACTTCCTCGTGGTGGAAGGCCCGGGGTCGGCGGAGACCGACTTCACGCTCGACGTCGCCTTCCTCGACCCGGCCCCGGCCCCTGCGGGCGACCTCTGTGATCGGGCCATCCCGCTCACGCTCGGGACGGCGACGGCGGGAACGCTCGCCGACAAGCAGGACGACCTCGAGCTCAGCTGCGGGTATCGCTACCGCGATGCGATGTACTCGTTCACGATCGCCGAGCGCAGCGACGTCCTCATCGACCTGAACGCCGGCTCGACGTTCATGAACGCGTCGCTCCGGACCGGCTGCGCTGAGCCCGCGACCCAGCTCCGATGCGAGTCGGGTGGGCCGCTGCGCTCCCGCGTGCGCGACCTGGCCGCCGGCACCTATTTCGTGATCGTCGAGTCGTCCCGCGCCGCGGCCTTCACGCTGACGGTCACCGCGTCGGCACCCGTTCCCGTGGTCCCCGTGTCGGGCAACGAGACGTGCGCCAGCGCGTACGTGGTGCCGGCGACCGGCGGGATCTTCTCGGGCAACACGACGACGATGCTCGCGGACTACACGACCGCCTCGTGCGGTGCGATGGCCCAGTCCAACGACGCGGTGTTCCGGCTCGACCTGACGGCGCGGCGGCGGGTCGTCGCGACGACCGACGGGTCGACGTTCGACACGGTCCTCGCGCTGCACTCGGCGACGTGCCGATCGGGCTCGGAGATCGCCTGCGACGACGACGGTGGTTCCGGTTCCGCCAGCCTTCTCGACCGGGTGCTCGAGCCCGGCATGCACTTCTTCGTCGTCGATGGATTCGGCATGGGCAATGCCGGAAGCTATGTGTTCGAGGTCCAGGTCACGGATCCCTAGGAGCTTGCCAATGCGACTTTCACTCTTCGTCTCTTCGACGTCTCCGGCTCGCCTCCTCGGGGGGGCGTCGGCCCGCGCCACTTCGTCGTTCGTGGGCCTGCGATGGGCGCACGCGCTCGGTGTGTGCGCGGCGTTGACCGCGTGCACGACCGGGAACCAGCCGATGCTCCCCGACGTCTACCTCGTCGTGGACTCGGGCGGGTTCGATGCGGGGACCGACGGTGGCTCGGACCCGGACCCGACGGTCGACACCTGCCGTGATCCCGGCGGCACCGTCGGTCAGGCGTGCGTGAGCGACGATGATTGCGACGACGGGTGTTACTGCAACGGGACGGAGGCGTGCAACGCAGGGACCTGCGGCGCGGGCTCCGATCCCTGCGGCGACACCATCGGATGCACGGACGACGCGTGCCTCGAGGAGACGAACACCTGCTTCCACATGCCGAACAGCGCGCGGTGCCAGAACGGGATGGCGTGCGACGGGTTCGAGCAGTGTGATCGGCTGAGAGACTGCCTTCCGGGCGCGCCCCTTTACTGCAACGACGAGAACGCCTGCACGGTCGACTCCTGCGACGACTCGATGGGCTGCGTGTACACGCCGCGGGACCTCGATCGCGACGGCTACATCGCCGGCACCTGCGGCGGTGACGACTGCGACGACGACCCGCGGTACGGGACCGAGATCTTCCCCGGCGCACCGGAGGTCTGCGACAACCGGCGTGACGACAACTGCGACGGCCGCCGCGACTTCAGTGATGCGTCGTGCCGCCCGATGAACGACACCTGCGCCCTCGCGTCGGTCATCCCGGCCCGGACGGGCACGTACTCGGGTTCGACCGCGGGCCTGGCCGCCAACTACACGTTCGGGTGCATGACCGGGCTCGCGAGCGACGCCGTGTTCCGTTTCACCCTCACCGAGGCGCACGACGTCCGGATCACGGTGTCGGGGTCCGCCGGTGCCGCCGTGTCGCTGCGCGACTTCGCGTCGTGTGCGTCGGGGCCCGAGCTCAAGTGCAGCGGGGCCTCGCCCCCGTCCGTGCTCAGCCGGAGCCTGCCGGCAGGGGACTACGCCATCCTGGTGCGGACGCCCACCGCCGGTGCGTTCGATCTCAGCCTGGCCGTGACCGATCCCACGCCCGTCCCCGCCTTCGACGTCTGTGGCCCCGCGACCGAGCGCATCACCGCCTCGGGGACCTACACGGGACGCTTCGAGGAGGCGAGTGACGACTACCGTCTCAGCTGCCACACGGTCGGCAGCTGGCGAGACGCGGCGTACCGCATCGTGCTCGACGCGCCCGCCGACCTCGTGCTGTCCGCGAGCACCAGCGGGGCGCCGTTCGGTTCGTCGGCCTACGTCTCGCTCGTCACCGACTGCGTGTCCGCGACCGGGACGCTGCAGTGCGCGGTCGGCGGCACGGCCGAGATTCGGCGTCGCGGTGTGCCCGCGGGCACGTACTACGTCCTGGTGGAATCGTCGGCGGCGGACGCGACCGACTGGACGCTCAACGTGACGATCACGTCGCCGCCGGCCCCGCGCGCGGTGGGTGATGCGTGCACCTCCGCGGTGTCGATCCCGTTCATGACCCTCGGCGATGGCTCGACCCGCGGCACCGGCTCTGCGTCGCTGGCGACGGCCGAACTCGACTCGGGCACGTCGTGCGGCGGCTCGACGGTCGGCAACCGCGACGTGTTCTTCTCGTTCACGCTCACCGAAACGCGGGACGTGACGCTCTCGACCAGCGCCGGGACGTCCTTCCACTACGCGGAGCTTCAGAACACGTGCGGTTCGGCCCCGGCCGAGCCGCGGTGTCGCTCGGGGGCGTCGCCGGTCGTGCAGAGCTGGCGCAGCCTGCCGGCGGGCACGTACTACGTCGCGGTGGCCACGGGCATCGTCAGCGGGACCGTCTCCGTGACCGTCGACACCCGCACCGCGACGATGATCCCGCCGAACGATCGCTGCGCGGGCGGGATCACGCTGACGAACGGCGCGTCGCGGACCGACACGCTCGTGGGGTTCGCCGACGACCTCGTCGGATGCAGCGGCTCGGGCTTCCCCGACTCGTTCTACACGTTCACGCTCGACGCTTCGCGCCGCGTCATCATCAGCGCGGCCACCCTCGCGGGCGCAGGTCGCCTCTACCTGACCTTGCGGAACACCTGCACCGCCGCGCCGGCCGTCACCGGCGGATGCGTGAACGGAGCGGGGTCGGCCACCATCAACACGGTGCTGCCCGCCGGGACCTACTCGCTCGAGGTCGAGATGAGCACCGCCGAGGCCACCGACTTCTCGCTCTCTTTCGTCACGATCTGACGTGAGGGGCTCGACCGCGTGGCTGTGCGCCCTGGGGATCCTGGCTGTGGCCGGGTCCGCCAGGGCGCAGCGCGTTCTGCCGCCGGGGCCCGAGGGGTGGACGCTCGCCGGGCTCGATGGGGTGCGGGGCGTCACGATCGGGCCGATCGAGAGCTCGCAGCAGCCGGGCCGCGGATACGGCACCGCCTCGACCGAGGCGCTCCTGGATCACCTCGCGGCGATGGGGGTCAACTGGGTCTCGTTGACGCCGTTCGGACGGATCTGGGACCTGCACAGCACCACGATCGACATGGACTTCGAGGCGCCGTACGACCAGAACGTCGAGGCGGTCCAGCGCACGATCGAGCAGGCGCACGCGCGGGGCATCCGGGTCCTGCTGATCCCCCACCTCTGGGTCGAGGCCGGCGGCTGGCGCGGCGAGATCGACCCGGGGTCGCCCGAGAGATGGGTCGAGTACCAGCGCAACTACCGCGCCTTCGTCCTCGCGTGGGCCCGGAACGGGGCGGCGGCGGGTGCCGATGCCCTGTCCATCGGCGTCGAGTGCAAGAGCTGGTCGGGTCGGTTCGGCGGCTTCTGGTATCGCTTCATCGACGACGTGCGCGGGGTGTTCCCGGGCCTGCTCACCTACAGCGCGAACTGGGACGAGGCGGAGGACGTGCTCTTCTGGGACAGGCTCGACCTCGTCGGCATCAACGCGTTCTATCCCCTCGCCAACCACCCCGGTGCGACCTACCTGCAGTACGTCGCGGGGGCGACCGCGGCCGCAGAGAGCGTCGCGCGCGTCGCGTCGGTGCTCGAGATGCCGGTGCTCTTCACGGAGGTCGGGTACACGACGCGCGTCGACGCGGCGGTGGAGCCGTGGTTGTGGCCGGACGACATGCGCGGGGTGGTGGTGAGCGAGCACGAGCAGGCCCGCGCGCTCGAGGCCAGCTTCGAGGCCTTCGTCCCTCGACCGTGGTTCGCGGGGTTCTTCGTCTGGCGTTACTACGCTTCGCTCGACGACGTGAGCCAGGAGGCGATCTGGGGGTTCTCGCCGCACGGCAAGGCCGCCGAGAGTGTGCTGTGCCGGACGTTCTCGGCGGCGTTCGGGGTCGACCGTCCGGGCGCGGGCGGGCCGCTCGTGTTCCGCGATCCCCTGACGTCGGTGCGTTCGACCGTCGTGCACTGAGGTCCCGGGTGAACCGACCTCGCGGGAGAATCGAGCGCGCCGAACGCTGCCGGTTTCTTGCGCCCGACGTCCGACCTCGGCTACCCGGAGCCGATGCGCTTTCCGCTCGGACCGTCTCAGGAGCCGACCTCGAACGTCGTCCGGCCTTTCGCGTTCTTCCGCGCGGGCGCGCAACCCCTCGAGGCGTCTGCGAACCGACCCATCCTCGTGTTCGAGGACGTCTTCCGGTTCTTCCGCCCCGACGTCGCCACGCTGCGCGGGGTGAATCTCTCCGTGGAGCGCGGGGAGTTCGTGTTCGTCACCGGGCCGAGCGGCGCGGGCAAGAGCACGCTGTTGCAGCTCATCTACCGCAAGCAGAAGGCGGACGAGGGGCGGATCCTCTTCTGCGGCCGGGACATCGCGCGTCTGAGCGACGACTCGATCCCCTACCTCCGGCGGAACCTCGGGATCGTGTTCCAGGACTTCAAGGTCATCCCGCACTGGACGGTCTTCGAGAACGTCGCGGTGCCGCTCGAGATCCTCGACATGAGCAAGCGCCTGGTGCGCGCTCGGGTGTCCGAGGCGCTCGAGCGTGTGGGGCTTGCAGGCCGGGGCGAGGATCGCACCGCCGCGCTCTCGGGCGGCGAGCAGCAGCGCGTCGCGGTCGCGCGGGCGATCGTGACCGAGCCGGCCCTCCTGCTCGCGGACGAGCCGACCGGAAACCTCGATCCTCACCTCGCGATCGACATCCTGACGCTCTTCGAAGAGATCCACGCGACCGGCACGACGGTGCTCTTCGCGACGCATGACCACACGCTGCTCGAGCAGCGCCCGCACCGCATCATCTACATCGACGACGGGCGCGTCCGGGAGGGCCGGCGTGGTCTGGGGGACCTTCGCATGGACGGCGCGTCGGCCGAGCCCGCCGTGGTCGAGCTGTCGTCGTCTCGAAAGATGTCGGGGCGCGCGCCCGAGCGTCGCTGAGTCGGCCGGATCCGGGAACCAGGCACACGGAGGAGCAGGATGGGGATCCAGTCGGCGGTGGTGCGCGCGAGGCGCGGGATGAGGGAGGAAGCCGGGCTGCACGTCGTGGCGCTGTCCAGCCTCACGATCGCGTTCATGTGCCTCGGCACGGCGCTGCTCGCGATGACCAACCTCGACGCGCTCGCGGACTCGTGGGGTCGGAGCGGACGCATGACGGTGTTCCTGCGCGACGGCACGGTACCGGGCGACGTCGAGCAGCTCCGCATGGCGCTCGAGGGCTTGCCGGAGGTCACGTCGGTCGCGGCGCTCAGCGCCGAGGAGGCGCGCACGCGCTTCTTGAGGGACACCGACCTCGGGGCCGACCTCTCTTCGTTGCCGGCCGATGCGTTCCCTGCATCGCTCGAACTCGCCCTCGCCGCGGGCACCTCGGCGGCCCGGGTGGAGGCGATCTCCACGCGGCTGCGTCGGTTCCGCGCGGTGGACGACGTGGAGAGCTACCGCGGGTGGTTCGAGCGGCTCGAGCGTCTGCTCGCCGCGGGCCGCAGCCTCTCGCTCGGCCTGGCGCTGCTCGTCGCGGGCTGTGTGGTTCTCGTCATCGGGAACACGATCCGGCTGGCGGTCGCGGGGCGTCGGCAGGAGATCGAGGTCATGCGGCTCTGCGGTGCGAGCCACGGGTTCGTGTGCGGGCCGTTCATCGTCGAGGGCGCAGCGCAAGGGTTCCTCTCGGCGCTCCTCGCGGTCGGACTGCTGCTCGGCGGCTTCATCGGTCTCCGGGCACAGTTCGACGTCGCACTCTCCGGAATGGCGGGGCTCGACGCGGTCTTCCTGTCGCCCGCGGTGGCCCTGACGTTCGTGCTCGGGGGAGGTCTCCTCGGTGCCGCCGGGAGCCTCCTCTCGCTTCGCCGGTACATGGCGGTTTGAGCGTCGGAGCATTCACGTGAAGGCGAGTCGAACGATCCGGACGTGGCGGGTGCTGAGGGTGGCGGGCGGGCTCTTGCTCGCCGTCTCGACGGGCGCGCGCGGTCAGGGGCTCGACACCGTCTCGATGGCGCCGACGGAGAGACTCGACGCGCTCGATGCGGAGGTGGGTGCCGTGCACGCCGCGGTGCAGGGGGCCGCGGTCGAGAAGGCGCGGCTCGAGGCGGAGATCGGCGCGCTCGGCGAGCAGCGGATCACGACGAACGGGCGCCTTCGCTCCCACGTGCGCTCGCTCTATCGGGTCGCGCATGCGGGGGCGCTCCCCATCACCGGTGGGCTCGAGGCGCTGCTCGCGCACCTGGCGCGGGTGGAGCGGCTGGAGCGGATGGTGGGCCGTGAGGCGCAGGACCTTCGCACGCTCGACGGACGGGTCGCAGCCCTCGGGGACGAAGTCCGCCGGGTCGGGTTGCGCCTGGAGGAGGCCCGGGCCCGCGAGGTCGCGCTGGTCGGGCAACGAGGGGGCGTCGCCGACGCGGCACGCCGGTTCGAGGAGCAAGCGGCGGCGATGTCCGAGTGGCCGGCGGGCGCTCAGGCATCGACGCCCGGGACGCCCGCGGCGGCCCCGGCGCCGGCCGGGTTCGCGCTCGCTCAGGGGCATCTCGAGGTGCCCGTCGTGGGCCCCACGCTGCTCCGGGCCGGAAGCCGCGAGGACGGGGCGGGCCTCGAGCTCGGCGGCGCGCCCGGCACCGCGGTGCGGGCGGCGGCGGACGGGCGGGTCGCGTTCAGCGATCATCATCCGGTCTACGGTCGCCTGGTCATCCTCGACCACGGGGCCGGATACTTCACCGTCTACGGCGGGCTGGGCCGGGCGAGCGCGGCGGTGGGCGCGGAGCTCGACCGTGGGGCGACCCTCGGGGTGCTCGGCATGGGGCCGGTCTTCTTCCAGGTCCGTAGGGGCACCCGCGCGCTCGATGCCCGGAGCTGGCTCGGGCTCTGAGGTTCAGCGCGGACGCGCGCTCGACCGCCGATGGCGACGGAGGCGGGTCAGCAGGAGGCCCAAGCACGCGAAGGCTGCCCCCGTGCCCGTGGTGCTCGCGCGTCCCACGCCGCACGCACAGCCTCCGGGATTGGAAGGGGCCGTCACGACGCCCGCGTCGCCGCCGCCCGGACCCGAGTCCGGCGCACCGCCGTCCGCTGCGGCCATCATGGCCGGGCAGGTGGCGGTGGGATCCATGCTGCGCTCGAGCTCGGCCGAGATCTCGTAGAGGC
>CAIKNO010000464.1 GCA_903828805.1 uncultured Sandaracinus sp.
GGCCGCGGCCGCCGGCTGAGCCCCGGGGGCGACGGCCCCATCGCCCGTGGGCACGGCCGCCGGAGCCGCGTCGCCCGTCGGCGCTGCACCGCCGCGGCTCGCGGCCCTCTCGTACCCGCGGCGGACGGCCATGATCGAGAGCCTCCGGTTCGCAGCCGCAGTCGGATCGTCCGGCAGGAGAGGCGCGGTGTCACCGTGCGCGAGGACGCCGACGACCTGGCGCGTACGCAGGCCCGAATGCTCCAGCAAGGCGCGCGCCGCGTCGGCGCGGAGGAACGACAGATCCCAGTTCGTGCGGCCCGAGCCTTCGGGAAACGGGCGCGAATCGGTGTGGCCGTGGATCTGCAGCTCGTTGGGCATCTGACCGAGCACGGGGCCGAGTCTCTGGAGAAAGCCCGTCAAGGTCGGGCTCAGGGACGCGGACGAGACGTCGAAGAAGAGGTCCTCGCCGCCATCGGTGATCTGGATGAGGAGGCCCTCGTCGGTCACCTGCACCTCGATCTGCTCGCGCAACGTCTCGAGGGCCGCGTCGTCGCCCGCCGCCGCGTCGAGCGCCCGCTCGACCGCCGCGGCCGTGGCCTCGAGCGCCGCTTGCTCGGAAGCCTGATCGGCCCCGTCGGGCACGGCCACCGGCAGGCCCCCGCCCTCCGCGCCCGGCGCACGCGGGACGGAGTCGCCGATGACGTGGCCCGACCCCGAGAACACGCCGGTGCGGAAGTAGGACGACAGCGTGGATCGCGTGCTCTCGTCGCTCTGCGACAAGAGCCAGAGCACCATGAAGAGCGCCATCATCGCGGTCACGAAGTCGGCGTAGGCCACCTTCCACGCGCCGCCGTGATGCGCGGCGTGGCCACCCTTCTTCTTGATGAAGATGATCTTGGTGCCACCCTTTTTGGGCGCCTTCGCCACCTCAGCCCGTCCCTCCGGACTTGATCGCCTTGAACGCGGCCTCCAGTTCCGCGGTCGTCGGGCGCTCGTCGGTGAAGATGGCGCGTCGCGCGAACTCGATCGCCAGCTCCGGCGTGCTGCCGCGCGCGGCCGCGAGCACTCCATCCTTCACGCATTGCAGGTACCGGTGCCCTGCGATGCCGCTCATCTCGATGCTGGTCGCGATCGGCGCGACGACGCCGTAGCAAAGAAGGATTCCGAGGAACGTACCGACGAGCGCGGCCGCGACGTGATGGCCGATCTCCTCGGGGCCGCCGTCGAGATGGCTCATCGTGATGACGATGCCGAGCACCGCCGCGACGATGCCCAGACCCGGCAGCGCGTCGCCCGTCGTCTTGATGAGGCCGATCGGCTGATGCTCCTCGTCGTGGTGTGTCTCGAGGTCGGCGTCGAAGAGCAGCATCAGGTCTTCGGCAGAGCAACCGTCGACCAGCTGCCGCATCGCATCGACGAGGAAGTCCATCGCGTGATGCCGCTTGAGCACGCCGGGGAACTTGCCGAACACGGAGCTCTTGTGAGGGTCTCCGAGGTGTTGCTCGAGGGCGAGCACCCCATCGCGGCGCATGATCTGGAAGAGCGAGTACAGCAGCTTCAGCAGCTCGAAGTAGTCGTCCTTCCTGGGCGCATCGCCGCCGAAGCCCTTCTTGAACGCGCTGATGACCCGGGAGGCGACCTTGCCCGGGGCGGAGATGATGAGCGTTCCGACGGCGGCGCCGCCGATCACCACCAGTTCGTTCGGCTGGATGAGAATCCCGAACGGACCGCCCGACATGGCGTACCCGCCGAGCACCGAACCGAACACCACGAGCAAACCGACGATCGTGGACATGCGAATGACCCTACGGACGAACCACCGTGGTTCTGTAGGATGCCGTAAGCGACGGAACTCCGTCGGAAAATTCGTCAGCGCTCTGACGAAACTCATCGGACCGCACCCGCGATTCCGATCGCACGCGAGACCCGTCGGCGGCACGTGTCGTGCTAAGACTCGCCCCGCACGGGACGATGGGTTCGCAAGACAGCGAGGACGACCGAATGGATCAGAGCAAGCGCACGGGCGGACAGCGGACGAGCGGCGGCGAGGTGGCGTCGAGGGTCGTCTCGACGGAGACCGGCGCGGAGAGCGACGGCTACTCGGTCGACTTCCGCGCGGTCATCGAACTGTCGCCGAACCCGACGATGATCTGCGACCGCGACTTCGTCATCCGCTATGCGAACCGCGCGGCCCTCGACAAGCTCGTCCAGATCGAGCGCTACCTCGCGGTCCCTGCCTCGCGGGTCGTCGGCTCAAGCGTCGACGTGTTCCATCGGAACCCTGCCCATCAGCGGCGATTGCTCTCGGACCCGCGCTCGCTGCCGCACCACGCGCGCATCCAGCTCGGACCCGAGTACCTCGATCTGCGCGTGTACGCGCTCTACAACGACACCGGCGATTACGTCGGCCCCGTGCTGGCCTGGGACATCGTCACCGAGCGCGCCGCCCTCGAGGTCCGCGAGCGGGAGGCGATGAAGCACATGGGCGCGACCGCTGCGAAGCTGACCGAGGCGTCGGCCGTGCTCGGCGCGGTGTCGAGCCAGCTGGCCGCAGGGGCCGCGCAGACTGCGACACAAGCGGGCCGCGTCGCGACCGCCGCCGACCAGATCAAGACGAGCGTGCTGACGGTGGCGTCGGCGTCCGAGGAGATGAGCGCGACCGTGCGAGAGATCGCCGGGAACGCATCGGAAGCGGCCCGCACCGCGCGGCAGGCCCGCGAGCAGGCCGGCGGCGCCAACACGACCATCCAGGCCCTCTCGGTGAGCTCGTCGACGATCGGCAAGGTCACGAAGGTCATCAGCACCATCGCGCAGCAGACGAATCTGCTCGCGCTCAACGCGACCATCGAGGCCGCGCGGGCGGGTGAGGCGGGCAAGGGCTTCGCCGTCGTCGCGAACGAGGTGAAGGAGCTCGCGAAGGAGACGGCGCGCGCGACCGAGGAGATCGCCCAGCAGATCGAGCGGATGCAGGGGGACACCCAGCGCAGCGTGAGCGCGATCGGCGAGATCGTTCGCGTCATCGAGCAGATCGACGGATTCGCCTCCTCGATCGCGGCCTCCATCGAAGAGCAGGCCGCCACGGTGCGCGAGATCGCCCGCAACGCCAGCCAGGTCTCGAACGAGATCATCCACGTCGTGGAGAACGTCGCAGGCGTCGCCACGGCCGCTGCGGATGGGGAGCGGCATGCCGCGGCGACCCAGCAGTCGGCGCGGGAGATCGACTCCTTCGCCCAGGCCCTGACCGCCATCGCCGCGAAGTGAGCGGACGTTGAGTCCGCGGTCGTCGATGCGGGTCCTCGTGGTCGATGACGATCCGGCGTTTCGCCGCGCGTTGTCGACCACGCTTGCGGCGCTGCCAGGTGTCGAGGTCTCGGGCACGGTGGCGAGCAACGCCGAAGCGAAGGCCTTCCTGAGCGAACGGGAGGTCGATGTCATCACCCTCGACGTGGTGCTCCGTGAAGAATCCGGCCTCGAACTCATTCCCTGGCTTCAAAAGAACTGTCCCCGGGCGATCGTCATCCTCGTGACCTCGGGCAGCCGCCATGAGGCGCGCACCGCCGTCGATGCGCTCTTCCTCGGCGCCTCGTCCCTCATCCTGAAGCCCAGCGGGCCCGACGCACCGCTGACGCTGCGCCGGGCGCTCGAAGCCGAGCTCGCCGTCGCGGCCAAGCGGCTCGCCACGCCGGTGCCGACCGGTGCGGGGCGCTTCATCCTCGCCGAGCGCCGCGAGGTCATCGCGGTCGGGGCCTCCACCGGAGGACCGCCCGTCGTGCTCGAACTCCTCAAGGCCCTCCCGACCCATTTCCGGACGCCCCTGGTCCTCACGCAGCACATGCCGGCCTTTCACGTTCCCTTCTTTGCCGATCTGCTCGCCCGCCAGAGCGGGCGCGACGTGCGCGTCGCCGCCGACGGAGAGGTCGTTCTCGATGGGATCGTGTACGTGGCCCCCGGAGATCGGCACATGACGCTCCATCGTCCGCGGGGGACTCTTTCCATCGCGCTCGACGATGGCCCGATGGAGCATGGCTGCCGTCCGGCGGTCGATCCGATGTTTCGTTCCGTGGCCGCGACCTGCGGCCGCGCGGCCGTCGGCGTGGTGCTGACGGGCATGGGGGTCGATGGCGCGGCTGGCGCGAGCGCGATGCGAGGTCACGGGGCCCCGATCGTCGTTCAGGATCGTGTGACGAGCGTGGTGTGGGGCATGCCCGGCGCGGTCGTCGCCGCGGGTGCTGCCGACACCGTGGTGCCAGGGCCCGAGGTCGCCCGGCACATCATCCGGTGGACGGCCTCGGAGGCGACACGATGAGCAGCGTCGAACGGGATCCGGAAACGCTGGAACTCTTCATCGAAGAGTCGATGGAGGGGTTGACGCGCGTCGAGCGTCTGTTGCTCGCAGCCGAACAGGGCACGGCACCGGCCGACCTGATGGCGCGGCTCTTCCGCGACATGCACACGATCAAAGGCACGTCGGGATTCCTCGCGCTGCCGAAGATCCTGGGGCTCGCCCACGCGGCGGAAGACCTGCTCTCCGAGCTGCGCGAGGGGACGTTTCCCGCGACCAAGGCCCACCTCGCGAGGCTCGTGGAGGTCGTCGACCTCCTCCGCAAGATGGTCGAGTCGACGCGCGACACCGGCGACGAAGGTGCGTTCGACGTCACGGGGCTCGTCAAGGCCCTCGCCGAGATGGCCGCGCACGGCCCGGCGACGGCGGAGCCCGTGCCCGCGCTGGGCGCATTGCTCGTCGACAAGAACGTGATCTCGTCGGCGCAGCTCGATGCGGCGCTCGCCCGTCAGGCGCAGGCCACGCCGAAGCTCGGCGAAGTGCTGGTCGACGATCTCGCCGTGTCGAAGGAGCAGGTCGACGAAGCGCTGGCCGAGCAGGATCGCGCCCGGCGTGACCAGCCGATCGAGCGAAGCGACGGCACGGTCCGCGTGAGCGTCGGGGTCCTCGATCGCTTGATGAATCTGATCGGCGAGCTGGTGCTCGCGCGAAACCAGCTGGCGCAGAGTCTGAGGACGACCCGCGAGAGTCAGCCCCAGGTCCAGGCGGCGGTGCAGCGCCTCGGGCACGTGAGCTCCGACCTGCAAGAGCAGGTGATGAAGACCCGGATGCAGCCGGTGTCGCGCGTGTTCGAGCGCATCCCGAGGATGGTGCGCGATCTGTCGACCCAGACGGGCAAGCTCGTCGGCTGCCGCATCGAAGGCAACGCGACGGAGATCGACAAGGCGCTCGTCGAGGCGATCCGCGACCCGGTCATGCACATGATCCGGAACGCCATCGATCACGGGATCGAGTCCGCACAAGAGCGCGCGCTGACGGGAAAGCCGCAGATGGGCACGCTGAGCGTGCGCGCTGCGCACGAAGGCGGCTCGGTGCTGATCGAGATCCAGGACGACGGTCGCGGCATGGATCCGGCCAAGCTCCGGGCACACGCCGTCGCCCGCGGTGTGATCACCGCGGCGGAGGCCCGCCGGCTCTCCGATGCCGATGCGGTCCAGCTCGTGTTCCGACCGGGATTCAGCACCGCCGAGGCGGTCACCGACCTCTCGGGGCGCGGCGTGGGCATGGACGTCGTCCGCACCCACGTGGAAGGTTCGGGCGGTCAGGTCGAGCTGGAATCCGTCGTCGGACGGGGAACCACGATCCGGCTGCGGATGCCGCTCACGCTGGCCATCATCCCCGCGCTGCTGGTGCGCGCGGGGACCCAGCGGTTCGCGATCCCCCAGGCGAGCTTGCTCGAGCTCGTCCACCTCGACGAGGAAGCGGCCGCGAAGAAGCTCGAACAGGTCCATGGCGCGCCGATCTACCGGCTGCGCGGCGAGGTCCTGCCGCTCGTCTCCCTCTCGCAGGTGCTTCGGATTCATCCGGCCGCCGGGAGTTTGGGTGGCTCGACGGCCGTGCAGACCTTCGGGCAGCCCGCGGAGGCTGGCATCACCATCGTGGTGGTGCTGTGTGGCTCCCAGCGCTACGGCCTCGTGGTCGACGGCATCGAGGACACCGAGGAGATCGTCGTCAAGCCGCTGCACCCCGAGCTCAAGCGGCTCGCGTGTTACTCCGGCGCCACCGTCCTCGGGGACGGCAGCGTCTCGCTGATCCTCGAAGCGGCAGGCGTCGCGGCGATGGCGGGCATCGACGTGGCCTCCATCCGCCAGCAAGGCTCGGTGGAGCGCGCGAGAGAGAACACGGGCGGGGGAACCCAGCCCTTCGTGCTCTTCGAGGCGGGCGCCGGTGTGCGCTGTGTCGTACCGCTGGGCATGCTCTCGCGGCTCGAGGTCGTGGCCGCGAACACCCTCGAGAAGGTCGGTCCCCTCGAGGTCCTCCAGTACCGCGATCAGATCGTTCCGATCGTTCGACCGGAGGCCGTGTTGCCGTTCGGAGCGCCGCCCGCGTCCGACGTGCAGCCGCTGCTGGTGTTCGAGCTCGGCGATGTCGTCGCGATGGCGGTCACGGCGATCATCGACATCGTCGAGTTGCCGAACACCGAGGGGATGGACCCGTATTCTCTCCCCTTCACGCACGGGAAGCGGGTCGTGTCCGGCAGGACGACGCTGGTGCTCGATGCCTTCGCCGTGGCAAAGCAACTCGTGCCCGGCTTCGGGCGGGAGCGCGCGCGGGTGGAGCCCACCCGGGTGCTCGTGGTCGAGGACTCCGTCGCGCTGCGCTCGGCGCTCGTCAGTCACCTGCGCGCCCAGGGGTTCATCGTCAGCGAAGCGCAGGACGGGAACGCGGCCCTCGCGGCGCTGCGAGGCGCCTCTGCCGCGGTGGACGCCGTCGTGACCGACATCGAGATGCCGGGCATGGATGGCTGGGGCTTGCTCACCGCGCTGCGCCGCGAGCGCCCGACCCTTCCGACCTTCGTCTGGACCTTCCTCGAAGGTCCGGCCATCGTCGATCGCGCTCGAAGCCTCGGCGCACGCTCGTGCATCCACAAGCTCCAGCGAGACGAACTGGCCACCGCGTTGCTCGCGGTCCGACGCCAGGAGAAGGCAGCATGAGCAGCACGCATCACGGCGGCGAATCGCTCGAGAGAGAGGCCTGGGCGACGTTCTGGCTCGGCGGCGAGATGTTCGCGCTGCGGGTCGAGGACGTGCAGGAGGTGCTGCAGCAGAGTCCGCTGACGCCGGTGCCGCTGGCGCCTGACCACGTGGTCGGTCTGCTCAACCTGCGGGGTCAGATCATGCCGGCGCTCGATCTGCGCCGTCGCCTCGGATTTCCCGCACGCGCCCCGGGCGCGGACTGGTTCCTGCTCGTGGTCCGCGCGAGCGAGCCGCCGATCGCCGTCGTCGTCGATGGGATCGGCGACGTGCTCGTGCTACCGACCCAGGGCTGGCGTCCGCCCCCGCCGACGCTCGGCGTCGAGCGACGGCGCTTCGTCGGCGCCATCTGTCCGATCGAGGCCGGCGTCGTGCTGGGCCTGCGGGTCGAAGCGCTCGGGGCAGAAAGCCCCGATTCACGAGGAGGATCGCGGTGATCGCACTGGTGGTGGACGACTCGATGGCGATGCGACGCATCCAGGGCAAGGCGCTCGAGGCGATGGGGTACCAGGTCTCGACCGCCGGGAACGGCGTCGAGGCGCTCGCGGTGCTGGGCGCGCTGACGCGCTGTGATCTGCTGCTGACCGACTGGCACATGCCGGAGATGGAAGGCATCGACCTCGTCCGCGCGGTCCGCAAGGATCCTCGCTGGGCCAGCATCCGCATCGTGATGGTGACGTCCGAGAGCGACACGAAGGCGATCGAGAGCGCGCTCGCAGCGGGCGCGGACGACTTCTTGATGAAGCCATTCACCGCGGACACCCTCGCGGCCCGCATCACGGAGGTCATGCGTGCCTGACGCTGCAGGGCTCGCGTGGGCGATGGTGCAGCGCTTCATGCAGGACGAGAGCGGCGTCACGCTGCGGGACGATCAGTCGTACCTGCTCGAGGCCCGGCTCGGCGGCATCTCGCGAAGCTTCTCGTTTCCGGACACCCCCGCGTTCGTGCGTGCAGCCTGCGCGCCCGGGGCCACGGCTCCGCATCGACGCGCCCTCATCGACGCGATGACGACGCACGAGACCCTCTTCTTTCGCGACGCTCCGTTCTGGGAGCGCATGGAGCAGACCGTCTTCCCGTCGCTGTCGGCCACGGGGCGACCGATCCGGATCTGGTCCGCCGCCTGCTCGAGCGGTCAGGAACCCTACTCCCTCGTGATGATGCTCGAGGAGTCGTTCCCGGAGCTCGGAAAGCGCACCGAGATCCTGGCGACGGACGTCGCGGCCGACACCGTCGACCGCGCCCGGAACGGCGTCTTCACGACCCTCGAGGTCAACCGCGGGCTGAACGCGAGACGCATGGTCCGTCACTTCGACTCGGTCGCCGGTGGCTTCCAGGTCAAGGCGACCCTGCGCGACCGCATTCGCTTCTCGGTCCACAACCTCGTCGCTCCGGGCCTCGACCCGAGCGATTGCGACATCGTATTGTGTCGCAACGTTCTCATCTATTTCGAAGACGAACGGCGGCGTCAGGTGATCACCCGACTTCGCCGCGCCGCTCGCCCTGATGGGTTGATCGGCGTCGGCAGCACTGAGACCCTCTCGCTCCGCTCTCTCGGTCCGGGATGGTACGCGAACGCGGAAAAGGAGTGGCGATGAGCATGGACATCCCGGGGCCCGACAAGCTGGCCGATCTGGTGAGCGGTGTGACCGAGACGATGTTCGGAATGTCGTTCGCGCTCGCCCCGCCGCGCGACACGTCCCCGTGGAACACCATGCCGCCGTGGCGGACCGTGCTGCTCCCGATTCACGGGCGCCGTCCGATCACGGTGGCGATCGCCGCCGACGAGCAAGGCGGCCGCGTGCTCGGCAGCCGGATGTTCTCGTGCGATGCCGCCTCGGTGGACGCGTCGATGATCGACGACTCGCTCCGCGAGCTCGCCAACATCGTGGCAGGACAGGTGAAGTCGGTGATGGGGCTCGATCAGGCGCTCGGCCTCCCGACCGTCGGAGACCCGGGCCAGCGCCTCGAGATGTCGACGTGGAGAGCGGCCACGCTCCAGAGTCCGGCAGAGCGGATCGTGGTGTGGGTGGCCGTGAGCGAAACCCCGGCGACCTGAGCGCTGGAACGAGGACGAAGGCAGATGACGCGCGTACTGACGGTCGATGATAGCCGTGCGATTCGCACGATGGTGACCAAGCAGCTGACCGAGCTCGGCTTCGACGTGGACGAAGCCGAGGACGGCGAGCAGGGCCTCGCACGCCTCGCCGAGGTCACCTACGACCTCGTGGTCCTCGACGTCACCATGCCGGTGATGGACGGCCCCGAGATGCTCGCCCAGATGCGCGGCAAGGGGAACAAGACCCCGGTGCTGATGCTGACCTCGGAGTCCAAGACCTCGATCATCGCCGGCTGCATGAAGCTGGGCATCGAGGACTACATCCTCAAGCCGTTCAAGCCGGAAGAGCTCCGCGCCAAGATCTTGAAGTGCCTCCGCATGTCGCCCGCGGCCCAAGCGGCCCCGAACGGAGGAGGCGCGGGCGGCGGCACGGGCGGTGGCGTCGGGGTCGCCATGGCGGCCCCCGTGGGCTTCGCGGCCGTCGAGGGTGCCGGCCGGCAGTTCATCGACGTGCTCGTGGTCGATGACATGGAGAACGTGCACAAGAAGCTGCGCGCACTGCTGCCGGCGCACGTCAGCATGAACGCGTGCGTGAGCGCGCAGTCGGCGCTGGCGATGTGTCGTGAGCGGGCCTACCGCGTGCTGCTGGTCGACGTGGACATCCCCGATGTGGACTCTGCGTCGTTGCTCGGCCAGCTGCGCGCCGTTCAACCGTTCGCGGCCTGCCTGGGCCTGGTGCTCCGGACGTCGAACGATCCCATCGCGATGGCACGCCAGCTCGGCTACGACGGCGCCCTGGTGAAGCCCTTCGATCCCGACGGGATTCAAGATTTCCTGCTGCAGTACTTCGACAAGCAGGACGTGCTCGAGATCGAGGACAACCTCATGAAAGCCCTGCCGTACACGGGCCGCGAGGACCGCAAGGAGCGCTACTACAAGCGGCTCGGCGGGCTCGTCGAACAGTCGCTGGAATCCCTCGCGGCGGCCTGCTTCGACGAGGTCATCCTCGACCTCCGGGCCGTGCCGGTGGACCCCAAGCGCCTGCCGTACCTGATCATCGGGCTGGACGAGCAATGCAAGAAGATCGGGCTCTCGCTGTACGTCGTCGGGGTCCCGGAGCTCGGCCGGATCTTCGCAGGCTTCAGCGAGACGGCGTCGGTGCCGTTCTTCGACTCGCTCGAGGCGGCGCGCGCAGGGGCATGACGGCATGAGCAGCGATGCACACGTGGCCCAAGAACTCGAGCGGGTCGTCCTGGCTCGGATCGAGGCCGGGTCTTTGTCGCTGCCCGTGCTCCCGGCGGCTGCGACGAGCGCGCTCTCGCTGCTCCGTGACCCGGATGTGTCGTTGCGCGCGGTGTCGGCCGTGCTCGACCGCGACCCGATGATGGTGATGCTCACGCTGCGGGCGGCCAACGCCGCCGTCCTCGGCGCGAGTCCAGTGTCCACCATCGACCAGGGCCTGACGCGTCTGGGGGTCGTCAAGATTCGTTCGTTGCTCACGGAGGTCTGCGCCCGCCGCGTGTTCCAGTCGCGTGACCCGCGCATCCAGCGGGCCTGCGAGGGCCTGTGGGAGCACTCGGTCGCGGTGGCGATCCTCGCGCGCGACCTCGCAGCCCTCTCGGGAAGCGAGGCGGAGGTCGCGTACATGGCGGGACTGCTGCACGACGTCGCCAAGCCGGTCGTGGCCGCCTACCTGCTGGAGACCGAACGGGTCGCGACGATGCGCAATGTGCGCTGGATGCATGCCGACACGTGGATCGAGGTCGTCAACGAGGTCAGCCACTCGGTCAGCGCCGCGATCGCGCAGCGCTGGGAGTTGCCCGAGGTGCTCGTGCAGACGATCCGCTCGATCGGCGAATTCGATATTTCTCGTCGCAATTCGGCGGGGAACTATGTGCGTTTCGCGAACGCGCTGGTGAAACAGCAGGGCATCTACGTGGGCACCGTGGACGCCGATGCCGTGGCGGCGCTGGTGATGGTCGGTCGATCCCTGCTCGGGATCGACGAGGAGGTCCTCCAGAGGATGACCGCCGACCTCCAGAACCGGGCCCGGAAACGCATCTCGAACGACTGAGGTCGCCGACGGACGCCGGGGCGTCGGACGCGCCGTCACCGACCCGGCGGACTCCAGGCAGCGGGAGGACGCTCGAGCGACGGCGCAGGTCGCTCAGGAGCGACCCATGATCTCCACGTAACGCGCGATCTCGACGCGCGCATCAGCCCCGACATTGGTGAACTCCACGCCCAGGGCCCGCTGGTCCTTGCGCGTCTTCACCCACCGGGTGATGCCTTCGACCGTGACGACCCGCCCGCTGGTCGGCAAGGGCAGCCGGACCTGCACCTGCTGGTCCCCCGCGCACTCCTCCTGCGTCACGATGAGCAGACCGCCCTCGGAGATATCCTCCGTGCGCCCGTCGTGGACCTTCCCGGGTCCGAGCACGATGCGCACCGGCGTCACGTAGAGCGCGCGGGCGTACTGTCGCCGCTGGGCACCGGAGTCCGGCGCGCGCGGCGTCGGACCCGCCGGCGTGACGGGGCGCTCGGGCGTTCCGAATCCGAGCAGATCCAGCGACGCGACGCTCCCACCCGCGGCCGCGACCAGCGCCGTCGACAGGGCCCGCGCAGACGCGAATCGCTTGTCGGGATCGAGGGCGAGGGCCGTGAACACCACCTGCTCGAGGGCCTCGGACACGTCGTGGCGCCGCTCTCGGAGCGACTTCGGGAGCGTGCCGGCGATCATGTTGGACATCACCACCGGGGGCGATCCTCCGAGCGGCACCTCGCCGCTGAGGCACTCGTAAAGCAGGACGCCGACCGCATAGATGTCCGTGCGCAGATCCACGCTCGCGCGGCCGAGCAGCTGCTCGGGCGACATGTGCTCGATCGTCCCGAGCACTTCTCCGACCCGGGTCAGCTTCGGTTCGGCGTGGCTCTTCACGTCCGGCTCACCGAGGATCTTGGCGATCCCGAAGTCGATGAGCTCGACGTGATCCCCCATCGCCGTATGGGTGACGAGCACGTTCGAGGGCTTCACGTCGCGGTGCACGACCCCGGCCTGGTGGACCGTCGAGAGCGCTTCACACAGCTGCACGCCGAGCGCGACGGTCTGGGCGACCGGCAGCGTCTGTCGGGAGAGCAGGATGCCGTGCAGAGGTCGCCCGTCGATCAGCTCGAGCGTGATGTAGGGCCCGTGCTTGGCGCAGACGCCGGCGTCGTACACCGCCACCAGCATCTCGTGGCGCAGGGACCCCAGGATGCGCGCCTCACGGAGCAGTCGCTCCTGGGCATCCGCGAGGTCGAGGGCTGGCTTGCGCAGGACCTTGAGTGCCACCCGGGCCCGCGTCACGACGTGCTGCGCCTCGAACACGCAGCCCATGCCGCCGCGCGCGATCTCCCGCTTGAGGACGTAGCGCCGGTCGACGACCGCCTCGGCCAGTGCTTCGTGGTACGCGGCGCCGACGGGAAGGGCTCCCAGCTCGTCGCCATGGGCGGAAAAGCGCTCGGTGTTGTGGGTGTCGGAGGTCATCGGTCGTCACCTTCGCTTGCAGACCCCCGCGCAGTGGCGCCGGGTCCAAGACACGCGTCATCCACCATCGTCGACGAACCCCCGCTTGCGGAGCTTCTCGACGAGCGTCGTCCGGTTCATCCGCAGGATGGTGGCAGCCCGGCTCTTGTTGCCGCCGGCCCGCTCGAGCGCCTGCTCGATGAGCGATGACTCGAAGCGTTCCACGGTGTCGCGCAGATCCAGCCCTTCCTCGGGAAGCGAAGGCCGGTCGAGGGCGCTGAACGACGGCGGCGCAGCCGGGGCCGCGCCCACCGACATCAGGATGGACTCGGGCACGTCCTCGAGGTTGAGTTGCCCCTCGGCGCGGAGCAGGACCATGCGCTCGATGATGTTCTGCAGTTGCCGAACGTTCCCGGGCCACGGATAGCGCGAGAGGATGTCCACCGCCTCGGGGTCGATGCCGGTCACGTGCCGGTTCCGCCGCTCGTTCGTCGACTGGATGAACTCGCGCACCAGCAGCGCCACGTCGCTCGCCCGCTGACGAAGCGAGGGCAAGCGGACCCGCACCACGTCGAGGCGATAGAGGAGGTCTTCGCGGAAGAGCTTCTGCGAAACCATCTCCTCGAGATCCCGGTGCGTCGCGGCGACGATCCGCACGTCGACCTTGACGGCCTTGGACTCACCGACCGGCGTGATCTCCTTCTCCTGGAGCGCCCGGAGCAGCTTGGCCTGCACGGCGAGGGGCATCTCGCCGATCTCGTCGAGGAAGAGCGTTCCCCCGTCGGCGAGGACGAAACGCCCATGGCGGGCGGTGACCGCTCCGGTGAACGCGCCGCGGGCATGCCCGAACAGCTCGCTTTCCATGAGGTTTTCGGGCATCGCCGCGCAGTTCACCGCGACGAAGGGCTTGTTTCCGCGGCCGCTCGACGAATGCAGCGAGCGCGCGACGAGCTCCTTGCCGGTGCCGGTCTCCCCTTGCAGCAGGATCGAACAGTCCGTGTCCGACACGCGGCTGATCAGCTCGAACACCCGCAACAGGGTCGGGTGCTCCCCGAGCATCTGCGGCGCATGCTGCCGCCGCCAAC
>CAIKNO010000465.1 GCA_903828805.1 uncultured Sandaracinus sp.
CCGCCGCCTTCCGGTAGTTGCCCATCGCGAGCGTCTTGTGGTGCCGGACCACGGCGATGGCGTCGAGGGGCTCGAGCACCTGGGCCATCGACGCGAAGAGCTGGAAGCCCACGGGCGCGAAGCCCTTCTTCTTCTCGAAGTAGTCGCAGACGTACACCGCGAGCAGCCCTCCGGGAACGAGCACGCGCGCGGCCTCGCGGATGACCGCGTCCATCGCCGCGTAGTAGCGCGGGTCGTAGGCGCTCAGCTTTCCGATGCACGAAGGGTCGGCGCTGTAGTCGATGTGGTCGCCATACGGAGGATCGATGAACACGAGCTTCACCGAGTCGCGCTCGAGAGGCAGCGCGCGCGCGTCGGCGCGCTCGATGTCGGGACGGTAAGGCGAGAGGTCGAAGCCCCGGGCCAGCCGTCCGGTGTCCTTCGCGACGTCGAGCGTCGTGCCCGAGCCGCACATCGGATCGACCACGAGATCGCCGGGGCCCGTGTACCTCTGCAGCAGGTTCCAGATGACGTAGGAAGGGGTCGCGCCCACGTAGCGCGGGTCGCCTTGAAGGCCGGTCCCGTAGTGCTGCGAGGGGTACTCCCACAGGGTCGTGGGCTGCACCTGCAGCCGGGGCTTCTCGGGCCTCTGGACGGGCCGGCCGCGGGGCGGACGCGGGGGGAACGAGCGCTCGGGGGGACGGGACACGGCCCGAGTATGCGCGATCCGAGACCCCGCGAAGGGGTCGAGATGTTCCTCACGGCGCCACGGCCCGCCCCCCGCGCGAGGGGTGTAGTGTCGGCGCCCCTCGGGGAAGGGGGCGGCGAGCGCAGCCAAGGGCGGCGGCGGGGCCCGTTCCTGCCGCGCGGGGGACCATCAAGGAGCCTGTTCCATGTCGATCTTCGTCCGCGCCGCTGGACCATTGGCGGCCGCCACCCTTGCGCTCGCAGCGGGCTGCGGCGGTGAATCCGCCCCGGCTCCCCAGGCCGCCCCCGAGGCGGTCGTGGCACCCACCCCGCCCCCGCCCCCGCCTCCTCCTCCGCCGCCGCCCACGCTGCGGGGCGGTGGGCGCTTTGTGATGTGGAGCCAGGCCAGCGCCAGCGCGTACGCCAGCACCGACGGGCGGACGTTCGAGCGGCTCGGAGAGAGCCGGCCTGAGTTCAACTGGGCGCCGTGGCTGGCCGCGGATGCCGGCGGGGCGCTCTTTCTCTCGAGCATCACCGACGGCCCGAAGGTGACCCGCTCGGCCGATGGCATGGCCTGGTCCCCCGTCACGACGGCGGACGGAACCCGCGCGTCGTTCGCGCTCTGCGCCGGCGCTGCGAACGAGCTGTTCGCGGTCGGATCCGACGGGCGGACGTACCACAGCACCGACGGCGGCACGACGTGGACGGAGCGCACCCGCTTCCGCCCGGAGGGGGCGGCCGGATCGGGCGGCGGATTCGGCGGCAGCTGCGCGTACGACGCGACGAACGCCCGGCTGGTGGCGCAGGCGTGGTACTTCGACCCCGCCGGCCCCCGCCTTGCGACGAGCGCCGACGACGGCGTGACCTGGACCGACGTGCCGTCGCCGACGCCGCGCAACGACGCGACCACCGTGCTCTGGGCCGGCAACGCGCTCGTGTACGCCGGCTACGACCGCGTGTGGCGCACGGAGGACAACGGCGCCACGTGGGCGGAGTCCACCCCCGCGCCGCTCTACGCGACGGGCGCGACCAGTCACGGGTACAACCGCTGGTACGCCGGGGATGGCGCGAACGTCGTGGTCGGCGTCGAGGCGCCCGGCTCGTCCACGCAGGGCGCGGTGTTCTTCTCGAACGACGGAGCCCGCACGTTCGAGGTGCGGCCTTTCGTCTACAACGCCGACCCCACGCCGACCGTCTCCGACGAGACGGTGCGCGTCGTGTTCGTCCCCCACGCCTGAGCCCACGGTCCTCCGGGGGTCGCCCCGCGAACACCGCCCTTGTTGAAGTCGCGCACGCGACGGGCGAAGATGCGCGGATGGGCGCGGGACGAGCCCTGGAGGACCGTGACCGACACGTCGACCGCCGAGCCGAGGGACACATCCGGCGATCTTTCGCCCGACACGGTCATCGGGGGAAAATACGCCGTCCTGCGTCGACTGGGCGGCGGCGCGATGGGCGCGGTGTACGAGGCCCGACACCGCGTCACCGGCGCGCGCTGCGCCCTCAAGGTGCTGCACGCCGATCCGTCGCGCGGACCGACGCACCTCGACCGGTTCATGCGCGAGGCGGGGGTCGCAGCGCAGGTGGGCCACGAGGGCGTCGTGCAGGTCCTCGACGCGGGCGTGGACGAGGTCAGCGGGCGGTTCTGGCTCGTGATGGAGCTCCTCGTCGGCCTGGACCTCGGCCAATGGCTCGAGCGCGGTGATGGGTCTCGGCTGCGGCTGCTGTCGTGGGCGCGCGACATGCTGCCCGCCCTCGAGGCCGCGCACCGAGCCGGCATCGTGCATCGCGACCTCAAGCCCGAGAACGTGTTCGTCGCCGAGGTGCCCGGCGGTGGACACCGGGTGAAGATCCTGGACTTCGGCATCGCACGGCCGGTGGGCCAGAAGACGTCGACGCAGACGGGCATCGCGGTCGGAACGCCCTGCTACATGAGCCCGGAGCAGGCCCTCAAGCCGAGCACGGTCGACGTGCCCTCCGACGTCTGGTCCTTCGGCGCGATGCTCTACGAGCTGACGACGGGCGCACCGCCCTTCGACGGCGAGAGCGCCCACGCGGTGGTGCTGGCCGCCGCCTCCTTGCCGCACACGCCGATGGACGTCGTGGCCCCCGAGGTCCCGACCCCGCTCGCGAGGCTCGTCGACCGCTGCCTGTCCAAGGAACCCGCCGCCCGGCCCACCGCCTCCGAGGTGCTCGCGGCGCTCGATGGGATCCTCGGTTCCGAGGTGCATCGCGGAGCGCTCGGGGAGCGTCCGTCCATGCTCGACGGTGACCTCCGACCGTCCCTGGCCACCGCGTCCACGGACGAGGCCAGGGCCCCGTCGATGGCGTTTCCCGCGCGGTCGGAGGAACGCCCGACGGAGCCGGAAAGCCCCACCCTGCCCGCGCCACGCGCCGACGCCGAAGTCCCGCATCGACGGCGGGCCATCGCGGTGGGCGCGGCGCTGGGCCTCGCGCTCGTCGGCCTCGTGGCCCTCGCCCTGCGGGGGACCCAGGCCCCCTCCATCGACGCCACCCCTCCCGGAGCACGAGCGCCCCTCGAGCGTTCCGCCCTCCCGGGCGCGCAGGCCCCCGTCGCCGCCGAGGCTCCTCGGGTGCCCTCGGCCGCTCGGCCGGCCGACCCGGGGCCATCGCCCGCGACGGCCCCGCCACGCGCCCCGGCACCGACGATCGCCACACCGCGGGCCGAGGTCCCGGGCGGACCGGCGACCGGGGTCCGACCCCGCCCGTCCTCGCTCCGCCCCGACGAGGCTCGGCCCGCGCCGGGCACGATGGACGAGCCCCTCGCCCCCTCGACCGCCCCGGCACCCACGGCAGCGCCGGAGCCGACGAGCGCACCTCCTGCCCGCGAGGACGTCCGCCCCCAGACCGCGTCGAGCGCGGGCGCCTCGACCGCAGCGACCGGCACGCCCGCGGGCACGGCTCCCGCGGTGCCGACGCGAAGCGGGAGCGCGCCCCCACCGAGCTCGACGCCCACCCCTCGCCGACCCGGCGTTCCCGCACGGCCGGCGACCCCGGCCACGCCTCCGCCCTTCACGTTCTGACGGTCCACGAACTGCCATGAGATTCACCCATCGCTCTTCGCTCACCCCGGGGTGGCCAGCCGCGCTGGCCTGCA
>CAIKNO010000466.1 GCA_903828805.1 uncultured Sandaracinus sp.
GTGACTCAGACGCGCGCGGACGCGCGGACGGTGACTCAGACGCGCGCGGACGCGCGGACGGTGACTCAGACGCGCGCGGACGCGCGGACGGTGACTCAGACGCGCGCGGACGCGCGGACGCGGCGTCGGCCGCCTGCAGAGGCGGGGCCCCGCGCGGTCCTGCGGCGATGCCGGC
Source organism: uncultured Sandaracinus sp. (assembly GCA_903828805.1). Lineage (GTDB taxonomy): Bacteria > Myxococcota_A > Polyangia > Polyangiales > Sandaracinaceae > Sandaracinus. The sequence goes on from CAIKNO010000466.1 coordinate 176, forward strand.
GACGAGGAGCGCGGCGTGGGCGCGGGCGAACTTTCGCGCATCGAGGGGGGCGGGTTCCTCGTCACCGAGCATCCGCTCGAGGTGCGCGAACTGGAACATCACGCCGAGGAAGGCCCGCGCGAGCACGTCCACGTCCACGTCGGCGAGGCGACCGAGGGCCTGCTCGGCGAGGAAATACGCCTGGAGGTGCGCCCTCGCCTCGAGCGCCGGATGCGGTCCACGCGCACGCCGCCGCTCGGCCTCGCCGAGGGCGCCCTGCATGCAGATCCTCGGCATCAGGGTGCGGAACGCCTCGATCATCTCGAGTCCGATCTCCTCGAGGTGCGCCCCGATCGAGCCGTGGCCGATCCGCCCCGCAAGCCGAGCGACCCAAGGCACCCGGTCCACCGCCACGTGCTCGAGGCAGGCCGCGCGCAGGGCCTCCTTGGTCTTCCATCGCCGGAAGAGGCTGCCCTCCGACACCCCGGCGTGCGCCGCGACCTCGGCGGTCGTCGCGCCTGGCCCGCGCAGCAGGAACACGGCCCGCGCGGACTCGAGGATCGCGTCATCGGAAAGAATGGTGGGGCGGGCCATGGCGGCGAGAGGTGGCGGCGTGACGTGGGCGAGACGCGTTTCACCCTTGTTAATGAGTGAGCGCTCACGAACTGGAGGCATTCATCCTTCCCGTCAAGGGGCCGGTCGCGCTTGCCGCGAAGGGGCCGAAGGCGGACCCTGCGCCCCGATGTCCGAGAACGCCTCGCTGCTCCGCCACGTCGAGGGGCGCACCGACCCCGACGCCCTCCTCGAGGGGTTCCTCGCCTGGACCGCCGAGCAGAAGCTCACCCTCTACCCCGCCCAGGAGGAGGCCATCCTCGAGCTCTTCGGCGGGCGACACGTCATCCTCGCGACGCCGACCGGCTCGGGCAAGTCGCTCGTGGCCACCGCGCTGCACGCGAAGTCCCTCGCCGAGGGCCGCCGCACGTTCTACACGGCCCCGATCAAGGCGCTGGTCGGCGAGAAGTTCTTCGCGCTCTGCCGCGACCTCGGCGCCGAGAACGTCGGCCTGATGACCGGCGACGCGAGCGTGAACCGGGACGCCAAGGTCATCTGCTGCACGGCGGAGGTGCTCTCGAACCTCGCGCTGCGGCAGGGCGACGAGGCGGACATCGGCTCGGTCGTCGTCGACGAGCTGCACTACTACGGCGACCGCGACCGGGGTGTCGCGTGGCAGATCCCGCTCCTGCTGCTGCGGAACGCCCAGTTCCTCCTGATGAGCGGGACCCTCGGCGACGTCACGTTCTTCGAGCGGGATCTCCTCGAGCGGACCGGCCGCGAGGTCACCACCGTGCGGACCTCGGAGCGGCCCGTGCCGCTCGAGTACGAGTACCGCGAGACCCCCCTGCACGAGACGCTCGCCGACCTGATCCAGAAGGGCCGCGCGCCGGTCTACGTCGTGCACTTCACGCAGCGCGGCGCCGCCGAGCACGCGCAGGACCTGATGAGCGTCGAGCTGCTCGACAAGGCCCGCAAGCACGCGCTGAAGGAGGCGCTCGTAGGCGTCCGCTGGGACAGCCCCTACGGCAAGGAGCTCGCGCGCTTCGTCAAGCACGGCGTCGGCGTGCATCACGCGGGGCTGCTGCCCAAGTACCGACTCCTCGTCGAGAAGCTCGCGCAGAAGGGACTGCTCGCGGTGATCTGCGGCACCGACACCCTCGGCGTCGGCGTCAACGTGCCGATCCGCAGCGTGCTCTTCACGCAGCTCTGCAAATACGACGGGCAGAAGACGGCGATCCTCTCGGTGCGCGACTTCCACCAGATCGCAGGCCGCGCCGGCCGCAAGGGATTCGACGATCGGGGCTGGGTGGTCGCGCAGGCCCCCGAGCACGTCATCGAGAACCAGGCCGCGCGGGACAAGGCGCAGAACGACCCGAAGAAGGTGCGCAAGCTCGTCGCCCGCAAGCCCCCGGAGAAGGGCTACGCGCACTGGGACGAGCAGACCTTCCGCCGCCTCGTCGAGGGCGTGCCGGAGCGCCTCGAGAGCCGGTTCCGCGTCTCACACGGGATGATCCTGTCGGTGCTCCAAGGCGCCGAGCGGCGCGGCGTGAGCGGGTGCCGGGCCCTCGAGGATCTGCTGCGCACCACGCACGACTCGAGGCCGCGGAAGTTCCAGCACGCGCGGCATGCGCTCGCGCTGCTGCGCTCCCTGCGCGACGCCGGAATCGTCACCATCGATTCGCAGGGACTCCACGTCCACGAGACGCTGCAGGACGACTTCTCGCTCCACCAGGCGCTCTCGCTCTTCGTCGTCGAGACCCTGCCCACCCTCGACCCCGCCGATCCCCTCCACGCCGCCGACGTGCTCACGCTCGTGGAGTCCATCCTCGAGAACCCCGACGCCGTCCTGATGAAGCAGCGCGACCGGCTCAAGGAGCAGAAGCTCCAGGAGATGAAGGCGCAGGGGATGGAGTACGACGAGCGCATGGCGGAGCTCGAGAAGATCGACATCCCCCGCCCACGGCTGGACTTCCTCGAGCACGCCTTCGACGAGTTCAGCGCACGGCATCGCTGGGTGCCGCGCGAAGGGCTGCGTCCCAAGTCGGTGGCGCGGGACATGTGGGAGCGGAGCGCGACGTTCGCCGAGTACGTCAAGGAGTACAACCTGCAGCGCTCCGAGGGCGTCCTGCTGCGCTACCTGTCGGACGCGTACAAGACCCTGCGCGAGACCGTCCCCGGCGTGGACAAGACCGACGAGGTGGACGACCTGGTGGAGTGGCTGCGCGCCGTCGTGAAGATGGTGGACTCGAGCCTCATCGACGAGTGGGAGTCGCTGCTCGCCCCGAGCGCGGACACCCCCGCCGCGGCGCGCGCCGAGAAGGCGCCCGACGACCTGACGACCGACCCCCGCGCGTTCACCGCGATGATCCGCAACGCCGTGTTCGCGTTCGTGCGGGCGCTCTCGCGCCGCGAGTTCGTCGACGCGGCCGCACGCGTGGTCGCGCCCGACGGCGCGCCGCCATGGACGCCCGAGGACCTCGAGGAACGGGTCGCGGAATTCGAGCTCGAACACGGGAAGATCCGCACCGATCCCGCCGCGCGCGCGCCGGTGCAGGTGCGCATCGCCCGATCCGACGAGGCATGGCACGTCGAGCAGACCCTCCTCGACGACGAGGGCGTGGGCGACTTCTTCGTGGACCTCCGCGTGGACCTCGACCGCGCCCGCGAGGCCGGCGAGCCGGTGCTCGAGCTGCGCGGCATCGTCCGCCAGTGAGGTCCCCGACGGGCGCGGCGTCACGAGACGCACGGCAGGCTCGGCTCGATCTGAACGACGTCCGCAGATCCGCCACGGACCCGCGGGCAGCGCCGGGAATGGTTTCTGCTGAGGCTGCGTCCGGAGGGTCGATGCCCCGCTGGTTCACCCTGATTCTCGCCGTCTCGGTCTCCGCCTGCGGCGCGGCATCGCGCCCCCGTGTGCCCGGCGCGTCCGGGGCGAACGGTCCCGCCTCGCCGCCCGCGGGGTGGCTGGTGTGGGTCGATGAGGACGCGCCGCGCACCACGTGGCTCGACGCGGACGGCACGCCGCGGGGGACCCGCGCCGGGGTGATCGTCGCCGCGGGCCACGCGCTCTGGGCGCTGCAGATGCGGACCCGAGAAATGAAGCTGCCGACCTGCGACCAGATCGAGCACGCCGAGGGCGAGCCCCTCGCGGAGCCCCCGGGCGGCGAGACCGGGCACGTGACCATCGCCGCGCTCGTCGAGCTCGGAGGCGCGCGACGCCTCGTGCTCGACGACGGCGCGGACCCGGAGGAGCATGCCCTCGCCGCGCTCGAGCAGAGGACGCTGGTCACCGCGGGCCTCGGTCCTTACGTCTTCGTGCAGCAGTTCCGCTCCTGGGACGCGTGCGGTGCGCACGGCAATTCCGAAGCGCGCGCACGGGTCTTCGACGTGGAGACCGGGACGGAGGTCGCCGTCGTCGCGCCCGAGGACGAACCCTTCACGGAGACGCTCCGGATCGAGGCGGCCGCGCGCCTGCGGGCCGAACGCCCCGGCACGGACGACGACGAGACCGCGCCGGAGGTGGCCTTCGGAGAGCCCGCCCTGGGGGCCTCGGGGATCTCGATGCGATACGGCTTCCAGGTCGGCACTTGCTACGCGTGCGGGGACGGCCGGTGGGGCTCGTACACCCGTCTGACGACGGTCCCGGCCGCCGTGCTGCCTGGGCGCCTGCAGCGACACGCGGCCGTGCCGCCCGGCGTGCGGGCGTGGTTGGCCTCGCACCCCGACGCGCGCGGCGTCTCCGAGGCGCGGGTCGACCCCTCGCCCTTCTTCGAGGCGGCGCGCTGAGCGCGGCACCGCGCGCGGCGGCGCTCAGAGACCGACGACGAGCGTCGCAGCGGCGGCGAGCAGGCCGAGCGCGA
>CAIKNO010000467.1 GCA_903828805.1 uncultured Sandaracinus sp.
CAGCTCGAGGTGCTCGGCGGAACGGAACACGTGCCCGCCCTGCAGTCGTCGGCCGAGTTCGTTCGGGTCGGTCGCGGCGAGGACAACGACCTCGTGCTGCCCGTGTTCCACGTCTCCGGCGAGCACCTCCGCATCGTGCTCGCCGGTGACCGGTACTTCGCGCAGGACCTCCGCAGCACGAACGGCAGCCGACTTCGGCGCGGCGACGAGCAGTTCGATCTGTCGATGCAGGTCGGCCGAGAGACGGCGCTCGCGAGCGGTGACGTCCTGCTTCTCGGCGACGCCGAGCGCCCGGTCCAGGTGCGCGTGACCGTCGACGACGAACCGGACGACGACGGCGCGCGGATCGTCTCGCTTCGCAAGCTCGAGGAGCTCGCGGACGTCGAGCGCGGCGTCAGCGCCGAGGTCCTCAAGGCGCTGTACGAGGCGCAGAAGGAGATCGGCGCGACGCTGGAGCTCGACGCGCTGGTCGACGTGGTCTCCCTGCACGTGTTTCGCTTCGTCGGCCGGGCCACGCACGTCACCGTCGCGCTCAGCGAGGACGAGGAAGGCACGCCCGGAGGCCGCTACGTCCCGGTGGGCTCGCGGGTGCGGGGAGGGCAGGGCGCGGGCGCCGTGCCGATCACGCGCAGCGTGTTCCGGAAGGTCGTCGCCGAACGTGCGGCCGTGCTCGCCGCCGACGCGCGCCGCGAGGTCGGTGAGACCGCGTCGATCATGGGCGCCCGGATCACCTCGACCATCGGCGTCCCGCTCTGGTCCGGCGCCTCGATCCTCGGGGTGTTGCAGGTCGACAACCGGGAACTGTCGGGCGTGTTCCGCGAGCGCGACCTCGACGTCGTGGCGCTCCTCGCGCAGACGGCGTCCCAGGCGTTCGAGCGGTCGCGCCTGTTCACGCGCCTCCGGGCCGCGGAGGACAGTCAGCGCAAGGAGAACGCGTATCTCAAGAAGCGCGAGGAGAGCCGACGGCAGGGGGCCATCCTCGGCGAGTCGATGCCGATGCGTCGCCTCTTCGAGCAGCTCCGCAAGGTGGTCAACACCCGGGTGACCGTGCTCGTCGAGGGCGAGACCGGCACGGGCAAGGAGCTCATCGCGAGCGCGGTGCACTACTGGAGCGAGCGCCGCGAGCGCCTCTTCGTGGCGCAGAACTGCGCGGCGATGCCGGAGAACCTCCTCGAGAGCGAGCTCTTCGGCCACAAGAAGGGGAGCTTCACCGGCGCGTACGAGGACAAGAAGGGGCTCTTCGAGCTCGCGCACGGCGGCACCCTCTTCCTCGACGAGGTCGGCGAGATGCCGGCCAACCTGCAGGCGAAGCTGCTGCGCGTCCTGCAGGAGGGCGAGATTCGACCGGTCGGCGCGCCGCGGACCCTCAAGGTCGACACCCGGATCGTCGCGGCGACCCATCGAGACCTCGAAAAGGAGGTGGCCGAGGGCCGCTTCCGCGAGGACCTGTTCTACCGCCTCAAGGTGTTCCCTCTCCGGGTGCCGCCGATGCGAGAGCGGCACGAGGACATCCCCTTGCTGGCCGTGCACTTCCTGCGTCGCTACGCCCAGGAGTTCGGCCGCGACATCACCGGGTTCTCGCAGCAGGCGATGGAGATGCTCCAGGCCTACAAGTGGCCGGGCAACGTGCGGGAGCTCGAGAACGAGGTCCAGCGCCTCGTCATCCAGGTCGACGACGAGAACTTCGTCCAGCCCGAGCACCTCAGCCCGAAGATCCGGCAGGTCGAGAACGTGCTCGACCGCGTTCATCCGACGAAGGGCACGCTTCGCGAGATGATGGATCAGGTCGAGCGGTGGGTGCTGATCGAGGCGCTCAAGGATCACGGCAACAACAAGAGCCAGACGGCCCGGACGCTCGGGATCACGCGCGAAGGGCTGCACAAGAAGCTGAAGGGCTTCGGGATCGGCTGAAGGGGATCGCGTCGCGCGGGCGCTGGAACTGTCGCGCAAACCCGTGATATGTCGGCGTTCCGAACAGGGGATTCCTGATCGAATGCCTGCTGCGGGTTCGTCGAGTTCGAGCGCACGCAGCGTCGCCGAGGAGGGAAGGGCGATGACCGATCAATTCGTGGTGACCGAATCAACCGGCTGGGTCAGCCGCCTGGTCGGGTCGATCAAGGGCGTGCTCGTGGGGCTGGTCTTCTTCGCGGGGGCGTTCCCGCTGCTCTTCTGGAACGAGGGCCGCGCCGTGAGGCGCGCGCAGGATCTCGAGGAGGGGCGCGGCGCGGTGGTCGAAGTCAGCGCCGACGTCGTGCGGCCCGCCGACGAGGGCAGGCTGGTGCACCTCTCGGGCGCCGCGGCGACGAACGAGTCGCTCACGGACGCGGAGCTCGGCCCGACGGCCGCCGGCGCGCTTCGTCTGCGCCGGACGGTCGAGATGTACCAGTGGATGGAGGACAGCGAGAGCCGTCGGGAGAAGAAGATCGGCGGAGGGACGCGGGAGACCACCCGCTACTCGTACGCGCTCCGCTGGAGCGAGGCGCACGTCGACTCCTCGAGCTTCCACGAGCCGACGGGTCACCAGAACCCCGCCATGCCCCTCGCGTCCCAGACCTTCGACGCGCGCCTCGTGACGGTCGGCGCGCGGACGCTGACGACGGACCTCGTCACGCAACTCGACGGCTTCGAGCCGCTCGCCGTCGAGCCCGCGCAGGCGCAAGGCCTCGGCCGCCTGGGCCGGCCGTTCGCGCGCGTGGCCGAGGGCCTCTTCGTGGGGGCCGACAGCACGGCTCCTCAGCTCGGAGATCTGCGCGTGAAGTGGGAGCGTGTGCCGGCGGGCGCCGTCTCGGTCCTCGCCGCCCAGCAGGGCGCGACGTTCGCCGACTGGAGAACGCCCTCCGACCGCGTGCTCGAGCAGAACCTCGATGCCGG
>CAIKNO010000468.1 GCA_903828805.1 uncultured Sandaracinus sp.
ACGCGCGGCAACAGACGCCTCGCGGCGTCGAGCTCGAGCCCGAACTTCGCGCCGTGAAGGCCCGTCGCGATGTAAGGGTGCGTCTCCGGATCGACGTCGGGATTGACCCTCAAGCCGATGCGCGCGCGCACCCCGCGGCCCCGCGCGAGGGCCTCGAGGACGTCCAGTTCCTGCGCGCTCTCCACGTGGATGGCCCTGATCCCCGCGTCGAGCGCCGCCTCCAATTCCGGATCGGTCTTGCCGACCCCGCTGAAGACGATCCCGTCGGGTGAGACGCCCGACCGGAGCGCCCAGTGGAGTTCACCGCCCGACACGACGTCCGCACCGGCGCCGAGGCCCGCGAGCAATCGCAAGACCGCCGGATTTCCGTTCGCCTTCATGGCGTAGAAGATCCGGTGTCGAACCCCGGAGAGCGACGCGTCCAGGGCCTGGTAGGCGCCACGGATCGCCGCCGCGCTCAGGACGTGGAGCGGCGTACCGTGGTCGGCGGCGAGCGCCTCGAGCGAGATCCCATCGCAGCCGAGACTGCCCTCCACGACCGCGAAGTGCCGGCTCGGAGGCACGTCTTGCCGGCGGCCCGTGTGCACCGGATCAGCCGGCCTCGGGACGGTCGCTCGAAGGCTCGACCTCGACCCCGCGCGCGGCGAGCCTCGACGCCAGCGCCTCGATCTGAGCTCGGACCTGCCCACGCGCGGGCCCGCCCAGCACCGAACGCCGCTCGATGGCCACCTCCGGCTCGATCGCCTCGAAGATGCTCTCGTCGAACGCAGGATGGGCGCTGCGGAAATCCTCGAGGGAAAGCGACGGCAGCGTGGTCCGTCGCTCGACGCAGAGGCGCACGAGGCGGCCCGCCACGTGGTGGGCCTCACGGAACGGCACCGCGCGCGCCGCGAGCCAGTCGGCGACCTCGGTGGCCTCGACGAACCCTTCGACGAGCGCCGCGCGCATGCGCTCCGGGGAAAACGTCGCCGTGGCGAGCGCGCCCGTGAGCACTTCCAGGCAGTCCTCGACGGTGTCGAAGGCGTCGAAGGTGGGGCGCTTGTCCTCCTGCATGTCGCGGTTGTACGCGAGCGGGAGCCCCTTCATCAGCACGAGCAGCGACACCAGGTCGCCGATCACCCGCGCGGACTTCCCGCGCACGAGCTCGGCCATGTCCGGGTTCTTCTTCTGCGGCATGATCGAGCTCCCGGTGGTGAACCGGTCGCTCATCTCGATGAAGCCGAACTCCTGGGCGCTCCACAGCACGAGCTCCTCGCCGATCCGGGAGAGGTGCACGGCGCAGATCGACAACGCCGACAGCGCCTCGAGCAGGAAGTCACGGTCGGACACGGCGTCGAGCGAGTTCCGCATCGGCCGCTCGAATCCGAGGGCGCGCGCGGTCTGCTCGCGATCCAGCGGGAACGTGGTCCCGGCGAGGGCCGCGCTCCCGAGCGGGGATTCGTTCATCCGCCGTGCAGCATCGTCCAGGCGGCCGCGGTCCCGCTCGAGCATCTCGCACCACGCGAGCAGATGATGGGCGAGCCGCACCGGTTGGGCGCGCTGGAGGTGCGTGTAGCCGGGCATCACCACCTCGACCGTGCCCTCGGCCCGCCGTGCCAGCACCGCGAGCAATCGATCGATCTTCGCCGCGGTCCGGGCGCACGCCTCGCGCGTCCACAAGCGCATGTCGGTCGCGACCTGGTCGTTGCGGCTGCGGGCCGTGTGCAGCCGTCCGCCGACCTCGCCGATGCGCTCGGTCAGCAACGCCTCGACGTTCATGTGAACGTCCTCGCGATCCGCACGCCACACCATCGACCCGTCGCGGATCTCGTCCTCGATCTGCAGCAACCCCGCCTCGATCCGGGCGGCATCCTCCGCGCTCACGATCCCACGGGAGGCGAGCATCCGGACATGCGCCACCGAGCCGCGCACGTCCTCGGGGCCGAGGCGCTGGTCGACGTCGACGCTCGTGTTGACCCGGGCCGCCACCGCGTCGAGTTCGTCCGAGAACCTACCGCCCCAAGCCTTCTTCGACATCCCGCGCTCCCTGGTCAGCCGCCGCGAGGATTCGGCATCGACGCCGTCCGATCAACAGGAATCCGAGGTCCTCTCGAGGCCTCCGCCGCGGCCTGCCGGCACGCCGGACGGGGTCTGGCGCGAGGCCCCCGAACGCGGGCCGGGATCCGGCCCCGGGCGGGCCTCCTGCGTTGCCCCCTCCCCCCCCCCATGTTACGAGGCCCGTCCGACATGGAACGCGTGCTCCGTCTGTCCCTTCTCCTCGCGCTGACGCTCCCGTGGATGCCATCCGCATCCTCGGCGCAGACGACGTCGCGCACGGCCCCCGACGCGACCGCTGAGGAAGAGGAGGTCCTCGACGACGAAGACTCGCCGTCGGCCGACGACGAGGCCTCGGAGGACGGGGAGGCGGCGCCCCGTCTCCGCGCCCCTTCCGTCGAACCGGTCACCCTCGACCCCGAGGCGTCCGCAGGCGAAGGCGACGACGAGAGCGAGGGCGAGGACGAAGAGACCGTCGGCGAGTCCCCAGAGGACGCCGCCGAGGACGAGCTGCCGGAACCGGAGGACGCAGACCGTCGGCTCGACGTCGGTGGCGACCCGACCGTCGCGCCCTGGACGACCCCGCAGACGATCTTCGAGCTGCACGGGTACATGCGGATGCGCGGGGAGTTCCAGGACCAGTTCTCGATGGGTCGCGGCCGAGCGAACCCGAGCCAGGCCGACCTGCCGTTCGAATTGTTCATTCCGCGCGAAGACGCCTCCGTCCTCGGCGGGGCCCCTGCGGGGGGCTGCGCCGGGGGGCGCGGCGCGACGACCGCCTCGTGCAACCAGCGCGCGCTCGCGTTCGCCAACATGCGGTTGCGACTCGAACCCACCGTCCATCTCAGCGACGACGTGCGGGTCCGGATGCAGCTCGACGTGCTCGACAACCTCGTGCTCGGTTCGACCCCGGAGGGCTACGGCGTCGTCGGCTCCCTCGGCTTCGGCGGCAGCCGCTACGACTCCACGTACGTGCCGATCACCGCGATGGCGCAGACGCAGATGCCCCCGACCGCCGGGGTCAACTCGTGGACCAACTCGATCGTCGTTCGACGTGCGTGGGCGGAGGTCCGCAACCGCGGCCTCGGCGAGCTGCGCTTCGGTCGCATGGGCAACCACTGGGGCCTCGGCATCCTGGCCAATGGGGGCGCGGGCATCGACGCCGACTTCCAGAGCGACGTCGATCGCGTGATGGCGATCACGCGACTCGCCGGCTTCTACATGTTCGGCGCGTGGGACTTCGCGAGCGAGGGCTACATCTACCAGAACCCGGTCGACTACCGGGTGCCGTGGGATGCCTACCGCAGCGACGACGTCGATCAGATGACGTTCGGCGTCGCACGCCGCACGACCCCCGAAGAGCAGGCCGCGGCGCTGCAGCGCGGCGATGCCGTGCTCAACGGCGGCCTCTTCTTCGTGTACCGCACCCAGAACCTGACCACCGAAGGGGCGCGCAACCCGCTCGATCCCAACCCGAACGCCGCGACCGCCGTGTTCCGGCGCGGGTTCGAGGTCTACGTGCCGGACGTCTGGGTGCAGTTCCTCTACGAGAACCTGCGGCTCGAGGCGGAGGCCGTCATGTTCGTCGGCACGCTCGACAACGCGTCCCTCGGGAGCGCCCCCGGGTTCACCGCCCCGAACTATCAGGTGCTGAGCTTCGGCGCGGCCTTCGAGGGCGAGTACCACCTCCTGAACAACCAGCTCGGCATCTACTTCAACAGCGGCTTCGCCACCGGTGACGCCAACCTCGAAGGCCTGAGCCGCACCGGCGACACGGCGCAGTTCCAGCGCTCTCGCGGCTCGGTCGGGGGCACCGACCGGAACCTCACCGCGTTCTCGTTCCACCCGAACTACCGGGTCGACATGATCTTCTGGCGCACCGTGATGCGGCAGTTCTCGAGCGCGTATTACTTCCGCCCGGGCATCAGCTACGACTTCATCCGCTCGAGCTTCGGCCAGCTCCTCGGCGCCCGCGCCGACGTCATCTGGTCCCGCGCGAGCGAGCCCGTCCAGACCTGGGGCAACCAGGCCGACATCGGCGTCGAGCTGGACGCACAGGCCTACTACCGGAGCGAGGACGGTCCCGATCTGCTCGATGGCTTCTACGCCTCCCTGCAGTACGGCATCTTCTTCCCGTTCGGAGCGCTCGCGTACTTGCCGGGCGCGGCGCCCGGCGGGACGTTCCAGGGCGGCCAGAACGCCCAGACCCTCCGGCTCATCCTCGGCGTACAGTACTGAGCGTCGAGCGGCCGCTCCTTCGGCCCGCCGGTTTCAACCTCCCACCGTGCGGCGCTCCGACGCACCGAAGATCCTATTGTCCACCCCGCTTCGACTGATCCCTCTCGGCGGACTCGGCGAGATCGGCATGAATTGCATGGCGATCGAGCACGGGGACGACATCCTCGTGCTCGACTGCGGCGTGACGTTCGATGGGCGCGGCCTCGGGGTCGACCTCGTTCACGCCAACCTCGAGTGGGTCATCGAGCGACGAGACCGTGTCCGGGCGCTCGTGCTCACCCACGGGCACGAAGACCACATCGGCGCCGTCAGCTGGTTCCTGCGGGACATCGACGTCCCGACCTGGGGTCCCGCCTACGCCCTGGCGCTCGTGAAGCAGCGGCTCTCCGAGCACCCGTTCCACGAGGTCCCCCGGCTCGACCTGCGGACCATGACGGCCGGCGTGCGCTACTCGGCCGGCGTGTTCGAATGGGAACTCTGGCGCGTGACGCACTCGATGCCGGACTCCCACGGCCTCGTGCTCCGCACCCCCCAGGGCATCCTGGTCCACAGCGGCGACTTCAAGATCGACCTCGATCCCCCCCCGGGCGAGACCATCGACCTCGCGAGGATCTCCGAGGTCGCGAGCGAGGGCGTCCGCATCCTGCTCTCGGACTCCACCAACGCGCTCGCGCCGGGCCACTCGGGCGGCGAGCGCGCGGTGTCCGCGAGCCTCGAGGAGCTCGTCCGGGCGGCCCCCGAGCGCGTCGTCGTCGGCCTCTTCGCCTCCAACGTCCAGCGCATCGGCGCGTTGCTCGACATCGCGCGGGCGACCGGGCGCAAGGTCGTCGGGTTCGGGCGATCGGTCGAGTCCCACATCCGGATCGCCACCGAGCTCGGCGTCATCGAGAACCCGCACGACGTGCTCGTGCCGCGCGACCGCGCCCGGGCCATTCCCCGTCACGAGCTGATGGTGCTGGCCACGGGCTCGCAGGGCGAAGCGCCCGCCGCGCTGCCCCGCCTCGCCGCACGCACGCACGGGGATCTCGACCTCGGCGCGGGCGACCTCGTCATCCTCAGCGCGCGCATCATCCCTGGCAACGAACGTCACGTCTGGGACCTGGTCAACGCGTTCGAGCGCCGCGGGATCTCGGTGCTGCACCGCGGCCGGGACGAGCGGATCCACGTCAGCGGCCACGCCCACCGCGACGAGCAGCGAGCGCTCATCGACCTCGTGAAGCCGCGGGCTTTTCTGCCCGTGCACGGGACCTACGTGCACCTCGCGGCGCATGCCGAGATCGCGCGGGAGGCCGGCGTGCCGGAGGTCGTCTTCGTGGAGAACGGGAACGTCGTCGAGATCGACGAGCGGGGCACCCGGATCGGCGAGAAGGTCGAGTCGGGCCGCGTGCACATCGATCGTTACGAGCCCGTGGCCGAAAGGGTCCTGCACGACCGCAAGCTCCTGTCGGAACTCGGCGTCGTCTTCGTGACGCTCCTGGCGGACGCGCGGGGACGGCTGCTCGCCGCCCCTGCGGTCGTCACGCGCGGCGTCATCGACGAGGACGCCGATCACGAGCTGCTCGAGGACCTCCGGGACGACATCGAAGACGCAGTCGCCGGCATCCGCACCTCGGAGCGGCAGGTGCCGGACGATGCCCTGCGCGAGGCCGCCCGTCGGGCGGTCCGACGCTTCTTCGGACGCGAGCTCGGCCGCAAGCCTCTCTGCTACGCGGTCGTGGCGCGCACCGCCGAGACATGAACCGGACGTCCCTCGGGCTGGTGCTGGTCTCGGTCCTGGGCTGCGCCGGTGGCCCCCGCCCGACGTCCGGGGCCAACGCCGCCGGGGCCAACGCCGCCGCGTCCGCCACCTCCGTGTCCACGAGCACCGCGGCGGGCGGCGACGACGTGCACCGAGACGATGGCGCGGCCCGATCCACGGCGCCCGACCCGGGCGCGGGCCACCACGCTTCGGACCTTGCTGGACGCGTTCCGGATGTGCGCGAATCGCGTGCACTCGGCCCTCTGATGGCCGCCGCCGAGCAGGTCCGTGGACTTCGCTTCCTGCGCCCGGTCCCCACCCGGATCCAGACCCGTGCCGAGATCACCGAGTTCGTCCGGGCCCACATCGACCGAGTCGAGCTCGAGCAGGCGCGGGTGTTCTACCTCGCGCTCGGACTCCTGCCGCCCACCCTGGACGTGCACGGCATGCTGCTGTCCGTGATGGGAGAACAGATCGTCGGCTACTACGATCCCTCCGACCGCGTGATGGTCGTCCGGGACGACGTCGTCGTGGACCTCGCGCGGGCCGACCCGTCGAGGTCGACCCAGTCCGAGGGGGGCCTCGTGCTGGTCCACGAATACGTGCATGCGCTGCAGGACCAGCACCTCGGCCTCCACGAGTCCGAAGAGGCCGAGCGCTCGATCGACGGGGACAACGCGTTCGCCTCTCTCGTGGAAGGCGACGCGACCCTCGCGATGGTGGGCTTCACGATGGGCACTCAGGGACTCTCTCTGTCGAGCCTCACGCGGAACCCGGCGATGATGCGTCGGGTCATCGCCAGCGCCCCGGGCGTCGGCGGCGGCCCCGAGCTGGCCGCCGCGCCCGCCATCGTCCGCGCGCCGCTCCTGTCGCGGTACCTCGACGGCTTCGTCTTCTGCGGAACGCTCCATGGCCGGGGCGGGTACGCCGGCGTCGACGCGGCGTTCCGACGGCCTCCCGAATCGACCGAGCAGGTCCTCCACCCCGAGCGCTACCTCGACGGGGAGCGACCGGAGCGGGTCTCGATTCCCCCCTTCGACGAGCTCGATGCCGCCGGCCTGACCGTGCACGACGAGAACACCCTCGGCGAGTTGGAGCTCTCCGTCTACCTCGCCCAGGGGGGCACCGACGACCGCGCCGCCGCCGCCGCCGAGGGCTGGGCAGGCGACACCCTTCGGGTCTACCGACGGCCCGACGGCGCGACCGCCGCGCTCTGGTTCATCGCCTGGGACACGGCCGCGGAGGCGCTCGAGGCCGAGGACGTGGCCTCCCACGTCCTGCAGAGCCTGCCGGCCGCGCGCCAGCCCGAACACCGGGTGGTCCGCTCGGGACGAGCGCTCCTCCTCATGCGGGATCTCCCCCCGGCGCTGCATTCCGCCGTGCTCGACGACTTCGAGGCGTTCGCCGCCCACCTCGGAGAGCGGCCCCGCATCCTCGACTGAGAGTCGTTGAACGAATCTCCCATCCCCCCGCTGCCCATCCGAGCCCGTCCACGTCGTGGCCGCTCGTCGCCGTGCTTTCGCACGACTCCTCGCGTCGCCGTGCGGCCGGACCCGTCTGGATGGTGGGGCTCGGTCCGATTCGTTCACAGCCTCCGAGGCCGGCACCAACCTTGACGCCCTCGGAGCCGGGGGCTAGGAACGGCGCCTTCGGCTTTCACCGTCGAAGTCCCGGCCAGTCCCAGAGAGAGCAGGCGAGTTCACGATGCAGTCGCAGGTCAGCGAGATCGATCCCGTCACCGTCGAACTCCAGATGCAGGTCCCGTGGGACCGCATTCAGAAGGGTCTCGACGAGACGTTCAGCAAGCTGCAGCGCAC
Source organism: uncultured Sandaracinus sp. (assembly GCA_903828805.1). Taxonomy (GTDB): domain Bacteria; phylum Myxococcota_A; class Polyangia; order Polyangiales; family Sandaracinaceae; genus Sandaracinus. Next base: position 7,828 of record CAIKNO010000468.1, read on the forward strand.
CGCCCGCGTGAAGGGTTTCCGACCCGGCAAGGCGCCGCGTCACGTCATCCAGCAGCTCTTCTCGCGTGACGTGAAGGCCGAGGTCACCTCGAACCTGGTCGAGGAGAGCCTCGTCGAGGCCGTCCGGAAGCACGAGATCCCCGTGGTGTCGCGGCCCGTGATGGACGCGCAGCCGGAGATCGCCGAGGGACAGCCCCTCTCGTTCTCCGTGAAGTTCGAGGTGCGTCCCCGGATCGAGGAGTTGGCCACCCAGCTGACGCTCACCCGTCCGAGCACCACCGTGACGGACGCCGAGGTCGACGCCGAGGTCGAGACGCTCCGCAGTCAGCACGCGATCATCCGCCCGGTGGAGGGCGACCGGCCCTCCGCCAAGGGGGACATCGTCGTGATCGACCACGAGGTCGAGATCGACGGCGTGGCCCGCGCCGACATGCACGGCGAGGGACGCACGGTGCAGCTGGGCGAGGGTCGGATCCTCGAGGAGATCGACGCCGGCCTCGTCGGCCTGAAGACCTCCGACACGAAGGACATCCTGGTCGAGCGCGCCCCCGAAGACTCCAACCCCGAGCTGGCGGGCAAGCGGGTGCTCTTCAAGGTCACCGTGAAGGAGGTGCGCGAGCGCATCCTGCCCGACGTCGACGATGAATTCGCCAAGGACGTCGGGGAATACACGTCGCTCGCCGAGCTGCGTCAGAAGCTGCGCGAGCGGCTCGAGGACACCGCCCGCGGCCGCGCGGAGGGTGCCCTGCGCGAGCAGGCCGTCGACAAGCTGGTCGAGGCCAATCCGGTGCCGGTGCCGCCCTCCCTCGTCGAGCAGCAGTTCCGCTCGATGGTGCAGGAGTACCTCCAGCTCATGAAGATGATCGGGCAGCAGCCCGACGCGCGCGAAGCGTTCGTCGAAGAGCTCCGCCGACGCGCCGCCGACAAGGTCCGCGCCGCCCTCCTGCTGGGCGAGCTCGCCCGCAAGGCCTCCATCGAGGTCTCGGCAGAAGAGGTCGAGGAGCGTTTCCGCGACATCGCGACCCGGACGGGCAAGCACGTCGCCAAGGTGCGGGCCGACTACGCCGGCGAGAAGCGCGAGTCCCTCGAGACCCAGCTGCTCGAGGACAAGCTCGTGTCGCACCTCCTCACGCTCGCCACGATCGAAGAAGCGGCGCTGCCGCAGGGATAGAGCGCCACGTTCCGAACCAGGGTCTTCCGTTGAGCCAGGGTCAACCCCAGGAGTGAGCCGATGAGCTTCCACGAATCGCGCCCCGCAGTGGCCACCTACTTCCCGCAGATCGTCGAGACGACGCATCGCGGGGAGCGCGCGTGGGATCTCTTCAGCCGCCTCCTCAAGGACCGCATCGTGTTCCTCGGCAGCGAGGTGAACGACGACGTCGCGAACGTCATCATCGCGCAGCTCCTGGTGCTCGAAGGCGAGGATCCCGACAAGGAGATCACGATGTACATCAACAGCCCGGGCGGCGTGATCACCGCCGGGCTCGCGATCTACGACACGATGCAGTACGTCCGCTGCCCCGTCTCGACCGTCTGCCTCGGACAGGCGGCGTCGATGGGCGCGGTGCTCCTGGCCGCGGGGACGAAGGGACGCCGACGCTGCCTGCCGAACTCCCGGGTGATGATCCACCAGCCGCATGGTGGGGCCCGCGGACAGGCGACCGACATCGAGATCCAGGCACGCGAGATCTTGCAGCTGCGTGGCCGCCTCAACGAGATCCTTTCCCGGCACTCGGGGCAGACCGTCGACGCGATCCAGGCGGACACCGAGCGGGATCGCTTCCTTTCTGCCGCCGAAGCCAAGGAGTATGGCCTCATCGACGAGGTCATCGCGCCGCGGAAGACGATCTGAGGCGAGCCGTGCGGCCATTGCTGGCCACGGACGCGGGCACTAGACTCACGGGGCATCCTCGCCGTTGCGGGATGCCTCTCGGAACGACGGGGAACGGGGAACGGGGCGCAGATGCCGGTCGATCGCAGGCGTGACGAAGGCCACGGAAACCTCCAGTGCTCTTTCTGCGGCAAGTCCCAGAAGGAAGTGAAGAAGCTCATCGCCGGGCCG
>CAIKNO010000469.1 GCA_903828805.1 uncultured Sandaracinus sp.
ACTACGCTGACGGAGGCCGGCTACGTCGGCGAGGATGTCGAGAACATCATCCAGAAGCTCTTGCAGAAGTGCGACTACGACGTGGACAAGGCCCAGCGCGGCATCGTCTACATCGACGAGATCGACAAGATCTCGCGCAAGTCGGACAACCCGTCGATCACGCGCGACGTGAGCGGCGAGGGCGTGCAGCAGGCGCTGCTGAAGATCATCGAGGGGACGGTCGCCAACGTGCCGCCGAAGGGCGGCCGAAAGCACCCACAGCAGGAGTTCCTCCAGGTCGACACGACCAACATCCTGTTCATCTGCGGCGGCGCGTTCGTCGGCCTCGACCAGATCATCGAGCGGCGGATCGGCGAGAAGAGCCTGGGCTTCGGCGCGGAGATGCAGAGCAAGAAGGACAAGCGCCTCGGCCTGGTCCTCGAGCAGGCGCAGCCGGAGGACCTGATCAAGGCGGGGCTCATCCCGGAGTTCATCGGTCGCCTTCCCGTCGTCGCCACGCTGCACGAGCTCAACGAGGAAGCCCTCATCGACATCTTGACCCAGCCCAAGAACGCGCTCGTGAAGCAGTTCCAGAAGCTGTTCGAGATGGACGGAATCCGCCTCAAGTTCTCGCGCGGCGCCCTGCTCGCGGTCGCCCGTGAAGCGCTGAAGCGGAACGCCGGCGCCCGGGGCCTGCGGGCCATCGTCGAGCACGCGATGCTCGACACGATGTACGAGATTCCCGGGCGGGGCGGGGTCAAGGAAGTGGTCGTCGGCGAAGAGACCATCCTGCGCGGCGAGAAGCCGCTGATGGTGCTCGAGAAGGAAGCCGGCCAGTCGGCGTGACGCCGCGCTTCCGCTGCCGAACGGCCCCCTGACGGGGCGGGTCTGCGCGCGTCCGGGGGCGAGTGAATCCATGGCCCGGCCGCCGGTCGGCGAAGGGAAGCAGGGACGTGTTCTTCAACAAGGCCGACGACAGCGACGACGAGACCGGGCGGGCGCTCCCGCTGCTCCCCCTCCGCGACATCATCGTGTTCCCGCACATGGTCGTGCACCTCTTCGTCGGCCGCGAGAAGTCGATCGCGGCGCTCGAGGCGGCGATGGCTCAGGACAAGGAGATCCTGCTCGCCGCGCAGAAGAAGGCCAAGACGAACGATCCGGCGCCCGAGGACATCTACACGCTCGGCACCGTCGCGACCATCCAGCAGATGCTCCGCCTACCCGACGGGACCGTGAAGGTCATGGTCGAAGGGAAGCAGCGCGCGCGCCTGGTGAAGTTCGTGCCGCACGACGCGTTCTTCCTGTGCCGCGTGCAGCCGCTGGCCGACGCACCGGCGCAGGGCGTCGAGCTCGAGGCCCTGACGCGCTCCATCCAGGAGACGTTCGAGACCTACGTCAAGCTCAACAAGCGCATCGCGCCCGAGACCCTCGCGCAAGTCCAGGCGATCGACGACGCGAGCCGGCTCGCCGACGCCATCGTCGTGCACCTCTCGGCCGTGAAGCTCCACGACAAGCAGGAGATCCTCGAGACCACCGATCCCGCCGTGCGCCTCGAGCGCCTCTTCGAGCTGATGAACGCCGAACTCGAGATCCTCAACGTCGAGAAGAAGATCCGTTCGCGCGTCAAGAAGCAGATGGAGAAGACGCAGAAGGAGTACTACCTCAACGAGCAGATGCAGGCGATCCAGAAGGAGCTCGGCGAGAGGGACGAGTTCAAGAGCGAGATCCAGGAGCTCGAAGAGAAGATCAAGGCCAAGAAGCTCTCGAAAGAGGCCGACGATCGGATCAAGAAGGAGCTCCGCAAGCTCAAGATGATGCAGCCGATGTCCGCGGAGGCGACCGTCGTCCGCAACTACCTCGACTGGGTCCTGGGCCTGCCCTGGGAGGACCGCTCGGAGGAGAACTACGACATCGAGGCCGCCGAGGCCGTGCTCGACGAGGACCACTACGGCCTGAAGAAGGTCAAGGAGCGCGTCCTCGAGTACCTCGCGGTGCAGGCGCTCGTCCGCAAGCTGAAGGGCCCCGTGCTCTGCCTCGTCGGCCCGCCCGGCGTGGGCAAGACGTCGCTGGCTCGCTCCATCGCCCGCAGCACCGGACGGAAGTTCGTTCGCCTGAGCCTCGGGGGCGTCCGCGACGAAGCGGAGATCCGCGGCCATCGCCGCACGTACATCGGCGCACTCCCCGGCCGCATCATCCAGTCGCTCCGGAAGGCGGGGACCAACAACCCCGTCTTCCTCCTCGACGAGATCGACAAGATGTCGAGCGACTTCCGCGGCGACCCCGCCGCCGCGCTGCTCGAGGTGCTCGATCCCGAGCAGAACAAGAACTTCAACGACCACTACCTCGACCTCGACTACGACCTCTCCGAGGTGATGTTCGTCACGACGGCGAACTCGCTCGGTGGCATCCCGATGCCGCTGCGCGACCGGATGGAGGTCATCGAACTCAGCGGCTACACCGAGTTCGAGAAGCTCAACATCGCGGTGCGATATCTGGTGTCCCGGCAGCGGCAGGACGCGGGGCTCGAGTCGGCGAACGTCGAGATCACCGAGAACGCGATCCGCACCGTCATCCACCACTACAC
>CAIKNO010000470.1 GCA_903828805.1 uncultured Sandaracinus sp.
CAGTGCGGTCAGACGGTCGCCACCTACGGCTCGCTGACCGGCGGAGCGAGCATCGTGCTGGGCATGCACACCCCCTGGACCGGGCCCGATGGACAGGGGGGCGCGGTGACGAACGACGCGAACTGGACCCCGGAGATGGCCCCCTTCGTCGGCCGGACCACGACCATCACCGAGCTCGGAGGCCTCGACGCCGCGGGCTGTCCCGTCGTGCACGTCGCGGCGGACACGAACCAATATTTCTGGCGGATCCGCGATCTTCGCCCCTGAGCGACACCCCGAACGCGGGCCCCGGACGAGCGCCCGACGGCCACCTACGCCGGGGTTTCCGCCGTCCCGAGCCCCAGGCGCGTTGACACCGGCCTCGTCCGCGACCTATCACACGGTCGTTCACGCCGGTGCGTGAGGCCCAGCGGATGGAACACCACGGTCACGACGAAGCGCCCCGGATCCTGGTCGTCGACGACGAGCGGATGATCCGGGAGATCCTCGCCGACTTCCTGTCGATGGAAGGCTTCTGGGTCCGCACCGCCGAGGACGGGGGCAGCGCCCTCGTCGAGCTGTCCAAGCAGCACTACGACCTCGTCCTCAGCGACCTGAAGATGCCCAACATGGGCGGGCTCGAGCTGCTGCAGGCGATCGCCAAGCACGCTCCGAACGTCGTCACGGTGATCATGACCGGCTTCGGGACGGTCGAGACGGCCATCGACGCGATGAAGCGCGGCGCCTACGACTACATCCTCAAGCCGTTCAAGGTGGAAGAGGTCGTCCGCACGGTCCGCCGCGGCCTCGAGAAGCAGAAGCTCTCGGCCGAGAACCTTCGGCTCAAGGAGTCTCTCTCGCTCTACAAAGTCAGCGAGGCGATCGCCGCCTCGCTGTCGCTCGACGAGGTGATGGAGACCGTCACCGACGCCGCGCTGCACGAGGTCGACGCCGACCAGGTGAGCATCGTGCTCCGCGACGGCAGCGGCGGATTCTTCGAGCGGGCGCGCGGTCTGCACCCCGACTTTCGCCCGTCCGCGGACCTGTGCGCGCTCGATGGTCATGCGCTCTGCGAGTACTTCAAGGAAGACCGCCAGTTGCGCGTGCACGGCCCGCAGGCCCTCGACTTCGTGGTGCTGCCGGAGGACGGGCTGAAGCCGACCTCGCTCGTCGTGACGCCGCTCCGGATGCGCAAGGAGACGGTGGGCTTCCTCGGCGTGCTCGGGTACCAGCGTGGAAAGAAGTTCGACGAGGGCCAGCGCAAGTTGCTCTCGATCGTCGCGCACCGCGCGGCCGCCGCGATCGAGAACGCCAAGCTCTACGAGGACCTCCAGGCGACCTTCAAGCAGACGATCAAGGGGCTCGCGAGCGCCATCGACAAGATGGACCGCTACACGAGCGGCCACAGCGAGCGCGTCGCCGCGTACGCGCAGATCCTGGCGATCAAGCTCGGGCTGCCCGAGGACCAGGTCGAGTTCGCGCGGCAGGCGGCGCTCATGCACGACATCGGCAAGATCGGCTGCGTGATGAACCTGAACAAGCCGGGCAAGCTCTCGCAGACCGAATACGAGGTCTTCCGACAGCACCCCGGCTTCGGCAAGGACATCCTCGAGCCGATCACGTTCCTGCATCCGCTCATTCCTGGCGTGCACCTGCATCACGAACGCTGGGACGGACGCGGCTATCCGCTCGGTCTCGCCGGCAAGGACATCCCCCTGCTGGCCCGCATCATCTCCGTCGCCGACACGTACGACGCGATGACGAGCGACCGCGCCTACCGGAGCGCCCTGCCCCACGAGGTCGCCGTCGAGGAGATCCTTCGGTGCTCGGCGAGCCAGTTCGACCCGGACGCGGCGAACGAATTCGCCGAGGCCATCGAGGCCGACCGCGCCGTCAAGTCGGAGCGCGGCGAGACCATCCCGGACTGAGGCTCCGCCCTCCGGGCTGGCCTGCGGCACGAGTCGTCGCCTGCGCCCCCGCGCAGGTCGCGCTCAGCCGAACGGGAGCAAGCGCTGGGGCAACGCGCCGGAGATCTGCGCGACGAGCCCGTCGAGGTGCGCGTCCGAGTGGAGGAAATCGTATTCCTCCGCGTTCACGAGGAGCTTCGCGCTGCGGCTCCAGCCCTCGAACCAAGCGTCGTAGCGGGCGCCGAGATCGGAGAGGTAGGCCTCGGGGATGGCCTCCTCGTAGACCCTCCCCCGGCGCGTGATCTGAGCCCTGCACCCCGCGGGCGAACGGCGCAGGTACACGAGCAGGTCGGGTGGCCGGAGGTCGTCGAGCAGCGCCTTCGAGAGCAGTCCGTAGGTCTCCCAGTCCCGGCCGTCCATGTCGCCGCGCGCGTGGAGGTTCGACGCGAAGATGTCGGCATCCTCCCAGCAGGTCCGGTCCTGGATGGCGCTCGCGCCCTCGTCGAGCACCCGCCGCGTGTGGCCCACGCGCGTGACGAGGAAGCGCAACTGCGTCGGCAACGCCCAGCGGGGCATGTCACCGTAGAAGTCCGAGAGGTACGGGTTCTCGTCGGTGCTCTCGAAGAGACCGACCCACCCGAGACGCTCGACCAGCCGACGCGTGAGCGTCGTCTTGCCCGAGCCGATGTTGCCCGCGACCGCGAGGAGGACCTGACCGCTCACGGCCGCGGACGTTACCACGGCAGGCACGCCGAACCCGCGCGGGTTTGACGTGCGGCTGCAAACTCACGTACCTTGAAGCCACCGTGTCCGGACCCGACTCCGACATCAAGACGAGGATCACCCCGCTCGCTGAGCTCCAGCTCGCGAACCGGGCCGGCGACGATTGCCTGGTCGTCATCTACTCGAGCGACGCGCGGCAGTTCGGCAAGCGCTACGTGCTCGGGCGCGAAGGGCAGCCGGTCGGGGTCGGGCGGGCGCAGGAGAACAACGTCATCGTCCTCGACAGCGACAGCGTCTCGCGCGCGCACTGCCGGTTCGAGCGGCGCCAGGCCGCCTGGCTCGTGGTCGATCTGGGATCGACCAATGGCACCTACGTCAACGACGAGGTCATCCGGGAGTACGCCCTGCGCCGCGGCGACCAGGTGAAGGTCGGCGACACCATCCTGAAGTACCTGAGCGGCTCGGACGTCGAGGCCCAGTACCACGAGACCATCTACAAGATGACCATCGTGGACGGGCTGACGGGAGTCCACAACAAGCGCTTCCTCATCGACTCGCTCGAGCGCGAGATCCCCCGCGGTCGGCGGCACCAGCGACCGCTCTCGGTGTTGATGTTCGACATCGATCACTTCAAGCGGATCAACGACACGTTCGGGCATCTCGCCGGCGATTACGTCCTCAAGGAGCTGGCCCAGCTCGTCAAGAGCCGGCTCCGTTCTGACGACATCTTCGCCCGCTACGGAGGCGAGGAGTTCTGCGCGCTGCTGCCCGAGACCTCGCTCCCCGGGGCGGGCGCCATCGCGGAGGACGTGCGGCGACGGGTTCAGGAGCGTCGCTTCGCCTTCGAGCAGGAGGTCATCCCCGTGACCGTCTCGCTCGGCGCAGGGGAGCTGCACCCGGACATGGACGCGACCGCGTTCCTCAAGTCCGCGGACGACAGGCTCTACGAGGCCAAGCGCGGCGGACGCAACCGCGTCTGCTACTGACCCCGACCTCGAGCGAATCCATGTCCCTGCTCCTGTCCTGGTTCGCCACCTCGCTCGCCTTCGCGGCCGCCGCGGCGCTGCTGCCGGGGATCAAGATCGAGCGCGGCGTGTGGAATCACCTCGTCGTCGCCGGCCTCTACGGCACGCTCGTGTTCTTCTTCGGACAGGCCCTCTACGTCGTGATCGGCATCGGGACCCTCGGCCTCGGCTTCCTGCTGCGCGCGCTCACCCGCCTCGTCGCGGGGGCCCTCTTGCTGCTGCTCACGAGCAAGCTGACGCGCCGCATCCAGGTCAGCGGCTTCGGGGCCGCGCTGCTGTGCGCCCTCGTCGTGAGCGTGCTCGGCGAGGCCGTGCAGTACGTGCTGAGCCGGCTGCCGGGCTGACGGGCGCGGCGGGCCAACACGCGCCGCTGGGCCCACACGCGCCGCTGGGCCCACACGCGCCGCTGGGCCCACACGCGCCGCAGGGCCCTCACGCGCCGAACGACTCAGAATTCCCTTCGAATTCCGAGAATTTCGCGCACGTCTCGCCCCGCGCGGACACCGTCATAGCTCGGGTCCAGGGCGAGGTCGTCGTCCCGCAGGCGCCCCTCGGAGTACGCCTGGGCCAGGCGCTGCCACAGGCGCGTGGCGTCGTCGCCCTCGGTGCCCACGGCCGACGCCGTCGACACCGCGTGGGGCTGCGCGGGGACGGGCAGCGGGATCGGCATGCCTGCCGCGACCGCGGTGGCGATCGCCTGGCGGGCGAGGTCGTCCTCCGCGTCGAACGTGCATGCCGTCAAATGCTCCAGGGCGCGCGCGAGCGGGTCCCCCGCCTGGGCTCGACGGTGGCGAGCGCCGACCCGCGCGATGACGTACGCGACCCTCGAGGGCGTCGTGCCGCGCGCCTCCCAGCGCCCCCGTGGTGTGCGCTGGCTCAGACGGGCGGCCGACTCTTCGACGGCCGCCACGTCGTCGAGGAGCGCACCGAGCTTCAGCGCCTCCCAGTCGGCCCATGGGATCGCCGGGATCGCCCGGGCCCCCCGGCGGTACGAGGCGAGCGCGTCGTCCGGGCGCCCTGCGCGACGCAGCGCATGGGCCAGCGTGACGTGCGCGATCGAGACGTCCGGCTCGATGGCGACGTGGCGCATCCCCTGACGCAGGTAGCGGTCGAGATCGAACGCGCCATCCTGCTCGGTGCTCCACTCCTCGACGCAGAGCCGACACCAGCCGTCGAAGGTCCGATGGACCAGGTGCACGTCCCCCGACGAGGGATCGTAGTCGACGACGGGCCAGGCATCGGCGACCGGGGCGGCGCTGCGGTCGAACGCGAGGATGGACCCCTGCTCGGTGCGAAAGAACGGGAGCAGCGCGTCGGGATCGAGGAACGACGCCTGACGCTGGGCCGCGACCTCGCGCAGCACGGCCTCGACCGTCGTCCCGGCGCCCGGCGCCGCGGTCAGCAGCGTGCCGCCCGGCGTCTTTCCGCCGTTGAAGCGGCCCAGCACGAGCCGCAGGTCCGCCGGGAGCGGAGAGCCCACGTGGTGCTCGATGGCCTGCACGTCGCGCGCGAGCGAAGGCGGGCAGAGGACCACGTCGGCCCGGTCGGGATGGCTCTCCATCCACTGAACGAAATCGCGGACGCCTCGATGCATGCGGCGACGAGCATAGCCGACCTCCACAGGTTTCTGGCGCCCGTCTCCGCGCGGAGCCTACGATCCCCGCCATGAGACGGGCGCTCGGCCTCGCGTGTGTGCTCGCTCTGGCGTCGCCGGGTGCGGTCGCGCGCGCGCAGATGACGCCGGCGGTCGAGGACGGCCTACGCCCCGCGCCCGACGAGGGCGAGGAATCCCCCGAGCTCCGGGCCCTTCGGCTCATCGAATCCGAGGTCTTCGGAGGGACACAATCGCTGGTCGAGCTCAGTCCGCAGGTGCCGCGCGCGCTGCGGCTCTCGTTCCCAGAGGCGATGACGAGCGAGGCCCCGCTCGTGCAGCCCTCGACCGGTGCCGCCGACACGGTGCGCGATCTGTCGTGGCTCGAGGGCCTGACCCTCCCCGACATCCCGGTGCGCTGGGATGCGCGCGTCATCCGGTACCTCGAATTCTTCCGCGACGACCCGCGCGGTCGACAGCTCATCCGCAGCTGGATGCGGCGCGTCGAGCGCTTCGGCCCTTCGCTGCGCGCCACGCTGCGCGCGGAGGGCTTGCCAGAGGATCTCCTCTACGTCGCGATGATCGAGAGCGGCTTCGATCCGCGGGCGCGGTCGGACGCCGGGGCGGTCGGGCTCTGGCAGTTCGTGTCCGGCACCGGCGAGGAGTACGGGCTGACCCAGGACCACTGGGTCGATCTGCGCATGGACCCCGAGGCCTCGACGACCGCCGCCGCGCGCTACCTGGGCGCGCTGCAGGCCCGCTTCGGCACGTGGGAGCTCGCGTTCGCGGCGTACAACATGGGCTACGGCGCCCTGCTCCGGGCGATCCGGAAGTACGACACCAACGACTTCTGGGAGCTCTCCCACCTCGAAGCCGCCCTCCCCTTCGAGACCGACCTCTACGTCGCCAAGGTCACGGCGTGCGCCATCGTGGGTCGGAACCCCGAGCGCTTCGGCCTCGCCGGACTCGAGCGGGAGGCCCCCATCGCCTTCGAGACCGTCGAGGTCCCCGGCGGCGCGCCGCTCGCGTCGCTGGCCCGCGCCGCGGGCGTCGACGCCGCCGAGCTGCGACGGCTGAACCCCGCGCTGCTGCGCGACCGGCTCCCTCCGGGCCGCGAGCGCTGGAGCCTCCGGCTGCCAGAGGGTCGACGCGAGGCCTTCGAGCAGGCCTGGGCCCGGCAGCAGCCCCGGACTCCCCTGCACCGGCCCCACATGGTGCGCTTCGGGGAGGACCTCGCGGGAATCGCCCGGCGCTACCGCACGACGGAGGCCGAGCTGCGGCGGCTCAACGAGATGGACGAGGACGCGGGCGTCGGCCCCGGCTGGGCGCTGATGGTCCCGGCCGTGGCCCCGCGCGTCGAGGAGCGCCCCGCCGAGCCCATCACCGTCGCGGTCCCGCCGGGACGCTTCGAGTACACCGACCGCCGGCAGGTGTTCTACCGCGTGCACCGCACCGACCGCATCGCCGAGGTCGCGCGCTTCTTCGGCGTCACGCCCGACGAGATCCGTCGATGGAACGCGGTCGAGCCGCGGGCGTCGCTTCAGGACGGCATGTTCCTGCAGCTCTTCGTGCCCACCGCGCTCGACCTCTCGCGCGCCCTGGTGTTCTCGCCGGACGAGGTGCGGACCCTGGTGATCGGGAGCGAGGAATTCTTCGACTGGCACGTGCGCCAGGAGGGCCGTGTGCGGGTGCGGTACCGCGCCCAGCCCGGCGACACGCTGTCCGGCATCGCGGCGCGCTTCGGGCTCTCGGTCGGCTCCCTCGTCCGCATCAACCTCATCCCGCGCGACAGCGTGCTGCGCGCGGGGCAGGAGCTCGTCGTCTACACCGACCCGTCGCGCGTGCCCGGCGGGGCGCCGACGGACCCGGCCGAGACGATCGCGTCGGCCGCCCCGGCCCGCGCGGCGTCGGGCGCGCCGTCCCCGGGCCGAGGGGTCGAGGCCTCGCAGGCGCCGTCCGAGGCCGGCGTCTCGGGCACGGTCGCGGAGGCGCCGGTCGCCGCCGCCCAGCCGACGTCCGAGCTCGAGGCGCCCGAGGATGCGACCGACTCCGACCTGCCGGACGAGGAAGAACTTCCGGACGCGGCGCACCACGTCGCCCCGGACGAGGGCCGCGACGAGGCCCCGGACGATCGCGCCCCCGTGGGCTTCGCGCCCGCCTCCGGCTGAGGGCGATGCGCTCGATCGACGAGGCGCTTCGCGTCATCCTCGAGGCCGTCGCGCCGCTGGAGATCGAGCGCGTGCCGCTGCGTCTGGCGCGCGGACGGGTGCTCGCCCGGGACGTGCTCGCGCGTCACGACGCGCCGCCCTTCGACGTGGGCGTGATGGACGGCTGGGCCGTGCGGGCGTCCTGCCTCGAGGGCGTGGTCCCCAGGGCGCCACGCCACTTGCGCCGTGGCGGCGAGTCGAGGGCCGGTGGGCCTCCGCCGCCGACGTGCGAGGCCGGCGAGGCCGTGCGCATCTTCACGGGCGCCGTGCTCCCTCCGCGGGCCGACGCGGTCGTCATGCAGGAAGACGCCGTCGA
>CAIKNO010000471.1 GCA_903828805.1 uncultured Sandaracinus sp.
CGGCCACGACCGCGCGGGCGCGCAGCGCCTTCGCGAGGGCGCGCGCGGCGGCGCGGGCCGCGGGGTCCCCGGCGATGACGAACGTCGAACCATCGAGCGAAGGAACGCCGCGCGAGCCAGCGAACGACACGAGGGGATGCATCACGCCCACCGCCGCGCCGGCGCTCCGACATCCTCGGAGCACCTCGGGCCCGAGCCCGCCGGCCGTGTGCAACACGACGGTCCCCGCCGCGAGGTGCGGCGACAGGCGCGTGGCCACGGCCTCGATCGACGGATCCGGCACGGCCAGGACGACGGCTCGACAGGAGGCCAGGCGCGGCGCGCGCACGCTCCTGCCCGGCACCGAACGCGCGGCGATGCCGGCCGCGCGCAGCGCGCGCACGAGCGCCTGCCCGAGGCGCCCCCGGCCCACCACGACGAGGCCGTCAAGCACGGTAGAGACCATGCGTCTCGACGTAGGCCGCGACCTCGCGCGGGACGAGGCCCTCGAACCCCTCGCCGCGCGCACACCGGGCACGCACCTCGGTGGAGCTGACGGCCGGCAGGTCCAGCGGCTCGATCCCGAAGGGACGGACGTGCCCTCCGCGGCCGACGACGAAGGGCGGCGCGAGCGCCGACACACGTTCGAAGTCCCGCCAGCGCGCGACGTCCCCGATCACGTCCGCGCCGACGACGAGTCGGAAGGACGTGCCGGGCATCGCGTCGGTCAGGGCCTCGAGGGTGCGCACGGTGTAGCTCGGGCCCCCGAGCTCCTCCTCGAGGCGGCTCAACGTCGCCCCGCGCAGCAGCCCGAAGGCGCGCTCGCACATCGCCACCCGGTGCGCGTACGGCGCGAGAGTCTTGCCGAACGGGTGGACGAAGGTCGGCACGACCAGGAGCCCATCGAGCGGCCCGACCGAGAGCGCATAGGCCGCGAGCAGCACGTGCCCGACGTGCGGAGGGTCGAAGCTGCCACCGAACACGCCGAGCGTTCGCGTCATCGCGCGACGGTCACCTTCGTGCTGCCGGTCGCGACGGACTCCCGCCACAAGGGCACGCCCTCGAGGTCGTAGAGCGCGAGCGTGACCCCGTCCTCCGCGGCCTCGAGCAGCCCGACGTGGCCGAGCGAGACGGGCCCCGGCGTGAAGAAGATCCGGCGGCCGAAGCGCCTCAACTCGGAGGCCTCCGACCGGCCGTAGACGACGAGGTGCGCGTTGGCGATGTCCTCCTCGTCGAGCACGGACTTGTCGTGGACGAGCAGCACGACCCGATCGTCGAGGAGCTCGACGGCGCGGGCCGGCGCGGCCGGGAGGATGCGCACCCCGTCGAGCGCGGCCCGGAGCGCGTCCGCTTCGAGCAGCGCTTCGATGGCGTGCGACGGGCCTCGAACCACGGCGTCGGTCGCCCGGGACAGGAAGTCCCGCGCCCCTTCGCCGCCCTCGAGCTCGAGCCTCCAGGCCTCGAGGGCGCGGCCCGCGAACTCACCATCGCCGAGGTAGATGACCTGCTCGGCGTCCGCGTCGCACAGCAGGAACTGCACGGCGTCGCGGAGCGCGGCCTCGCTGTCCTCCGAGGGTCCGACGAGCCCGAGTCGCATCGATCAACCCGCGGCGAGCCCAGCGCGCGCGCGCGCCTCGACGTGGTCTTCGGAGAACGCGAACATCAAGAGCGCCTTGGCCTCGGGATGTCGCGCGAGTTGCTCGAGCCGTTCCGAGGTGGACCCCGAGAGGCCCGCTTCCCCGGAGAGCTTCAACAACGCCGAGAGCGCCGCCTCGACCGATCCGGACGCGAGCAACGCGACCCGACAGGCGTACTCGGACGACCACATCCCGAGCCGCGCCGGCGCGTACCCCGGCGAGCCGGCCATCTCGAACACGAGGGGGCCGAGCTCGTCCCCCGTCGCGCGCGGCAGATGCCGCCAGATGCGGCGCGCCCACTCCTGGATCTGAGCCGGGTCGATCCCCGGAGGCTGATGCCGGGGGTCGAACCCCTGGACGAGGCCGGCGAGCAGACCCGCCAGCTCCTCGGGGGCGGTGCGCACGACCACCGAGAGGCCGTCCTTCGCGAGCGCCAACGCCCGCGCGCACACGAAGAGGCGCTCGGCGGGTTCCGCGTCCCCGAGCGCGCGTCCGATCAGGACGGCGACCGGCGGCCCGCTCGAGAGCGGCACGCACGCGGGGACCGACGACGTCACCCACAGTTCCAGGTCGGTCAGCCCGAACCACCGTGCGGCCTCGAGCGCGCTCGCCTTCAGCGCGGCGTCCGCTCCGCCCGCCTTCTCGGCCTGCAGCGCCCGCACGTCGAAGGGCAGCGTCTTCTCGAGCGACGGGCCCGCGAGACGCATCACGCCGCGCACCGAAGGCGACAGGGATGCGGGGACCAGGAGGTCCTCGAGCGCGGCGTCCGCCGCCCGGGCGCCGGCACCCGGCCCCGCAGGACCCGCGGGCGGCTCCGTCACCGAGATCCCCAGCGCCGACGCCGTCCGCGCGACGACCTCGGCCGCGTCGTGCTTGCCACGCCACGAGAGGACCTGCGCGAGGCCGTCCCAGGCGGCCGCGTCGGAGAGGTCCGCCGCGAGGGCGTCGCGGAAGTCGGACGCGGCGCGCTGCAGATGCATGCCGAGCGCGGCGTTCGAGCCTTGCCGCCGATGAAGCTCACCGAGGGCCCTCAGCGTGTCGAGATCGAGCGGGGCCTCGCGGCGCGCGGCCTCGAGCACCTGCTCCGCTTGCCGAGGGTCGCCGCTCTTCTCGTGGGCGAGCGCGAGCGCGATGCGATGCGCCCGCACGCGCTCGGCGTCGGACTCGAGCCGCACGAGCTCGGTCCACTGCTCGATGGCGGGCAGCCACTGGGCCTCGCGCTCGAAGAGCCCGACGAGGCGCTCGACCGTCTCCGCGTCGTCGGGCGAGAGCCGGAGCACACGACGGAACGCCGCCTCCGCTCGCTTGGGGTCGGGGATGTGACGGTCGTAGATGTCGCCGAGGGTGAAGAAGACCCACCGGAGCTCGTCGCGTTCCTTGCGCACCCGTGCGAGGCGGATGAGCGCGTCGGCGGCCCCGCGATGATCCTTCTCCTCGAGGCAGAGCTCCGCGAGTCGCTTGAGGGCCTCGTGGTCGTCCGGCGCCAGCGACAGCACGCTCCGCAGGGCCTCCTTCGCGCCCGCGTGATCCCCCAGCTTCTCCAGCAGCACCCGCTGCTGCGACTGCATCGCGCGCAGCATCTCGGGGTCGCCGCCGAGCGCGATCCGCCGCGCGACGAGCGCGCTGAGGGCCCCGTGATCTTCACGCAGTTCGAGCAATTCCCGCAGACGGTCGAAGAGTCCCTCGACCTCGAGGTCGGCCTTGCTCGCTTCGGTGAGAGCGGCCACGGCGCGTTCCTCGTCCCCGACGACGTCCTGCAGGAGGATGCCCGCGCGCGTCCACAGCGACGCCGCGCGGGAAGGGACTGCCGCGGTCCGGGCCGCGCGCTCGAGCGCATCGGCCTCCCCGGCGGCATCCCCGGCCTCGCCCTTCCAGCGCGCGAGCTCGGTCGCGGCCACCGGATGCGCGGGGGCCGCGGCGACCGCCTCCTCGAGCGCCGCGAGGGTGCCCGGACGGGGCGCGCCGAGCGCGAGCGCCTCCGACTCCGCAGCACGCACGCGAAGCGACGCGCGCTGCGCGGGCGACGACGACGCGTCGGCGAGGACGCCGTCCATCGCGGCCGCCCCGTCGAGACGCTCGGCCGCGCGCGCGGCCGCAGCGATGCGACGGGCCAGCCACACGTCGGCGCGGACCTTCGGGGCTGCGTCGAGGAGCAACGCATCCGCGGCGGTGCCAGGGGCCTCGGCCGGCGCGAGGAGCAACCTCGCGGCGAAGTGCAGGTGCGCGGCGGCGTCCTCGGGCGCGGCGAGGTGCGTGGCGAGCAAGCTCTCGACGGCGACGAGCTCCTCGTGGCGGTCCGTCGCGATGAAGTGACGCTCCAGCGCGCGCAACGTGGGGACGTGGCCCGGACGGAGCGCCAGCATCGCGCGCCACGACGCGACCGCGGCCTCCGGGTTCTTCCGGTCCTCCGCTTCGAACCAGGCGAGCTGCTCGAGGGCCGTGAAGCGCGACGACGCGTCCTGCGCCGCACGGACGGCCGCCTCTCGGCGTCCGGCCACACGGTCGAGGCGACCCGCCGCGAGATCGGCGACGTCGAGCGGCGCCCCCGCGAGCGCGTCGGCGGGGTCACGGGCGAGGAGGGCCTCGTAGAGGACCGCGGCCCCCGCGGAGTCCCCGGCATGCTCGAGCATTCCCGCGGCCGCGAGTTCCAGCGCCCGTGCGAGGGCGGGAGGCGCTCCTTCGGCGAGGGACCCCAGCCATGCGGCCCGATCGACGCTCGACGCGCCTCGATCGGTCCGCGTCGCGAGGTCCCCG
>CAIKNO010000472.1 GCA_903828805.1 uncultured Sandaracinus sp.
CGTACTGCTGCAGGTCGTCGAGCGCGCCCTTGTAGCGGGACCGCTTCACGACGAGCTCGGCGAGTTCCCGGGTGTGCTGCGGCTGGAGCTTGTCGCCCTGGACGTAGTGGAGCGCCCCGGAAACGCGGAAGGCCGGGGGCTGCCCGACCTTCAAGAGCACGTCGCTCGCGTTGTACTGGATGCCCTTCCGGAGCAGCCCCTGAAGCACCGACTCGTCCATGGGGCGGCAGCATACCAGCGCCGCGGCCGCGGTGCGCGCGGGCCGACACGTCGACGCGCGCTCAGGACCGACGGCGGACGATGAAGGTGTTCATGCGCTCGGTGCGCTCGAACTCGCTGCGGTACGCGCTCGCCTCGGCCATCGTCTCGAAGGGGCCGATGCGGACCCGGAACATCGTGCCGCGGTCCGGCACCTCGGCGCGCTGCACGAACGCCCGGTGCCCGCGGGCGCGGAGCCCCGCGGCGAAGGTGTTGGCGCCTTCGGGGGTCTCGTAGGAGATGACCTGAAGCGTCAACTCTCCGTCGTGCCCCTCGGGCGAGGCGCCGGCCGTGCGGCCGCTCGGGAGGGCCTGGCGGAGCATTTCGTCGTGCGGCGCGACGCGCACCAGGGCGCCGCTGGCGCCGGCGGCGAGGGCGGCCGGGAGGACCGCCTGCGTGCGCGCGGGCGCCCCGCTGCGCTCGGAGGCCGGGATGGGATCGAGGTGGTGCAGCTCGGCGGACGCCGCGGCGAGCGCGAGGGCGACCTCCGGACGGTCATCGCCCCGGAGCGTGTCGGGGAAAGTCAAATCGAGGGAGTCGACGGCGAGCGGCTCGCGGGCAGGCGCCTCGGCGCTCGGCTCGGGCTCCACGGTGGTCGGGCTCAGCGCCGAGCCGGGATCGAGCCGCGAGAGGGGGTCCGTCGCATCCGCGTCGGCGTCCTCGGCCGCGCCGGACCCGACCTGCAGGAAGAGCGCGAGCACCACGCCCACCGTGCTCAAACCGGCGAGAGAGACGAGGGCCAAGCGGCGACCCGTCGCCTCGGCGTCGTCGGTCTCCTGAAGTCGGTCGAGATCGCGCATCGCGCTGTCCATGGTGTCCTCCCACATGAGTGCGTCTGTGCTCGTATGTAGGCGATGTGTGTTCGAGTGGTCAAAAGAATCGCACGATGGGCCGCATCGGTTCTTCGAGCCGGGCGGCCGCGGCGGTTCCGCTGTCCCGAACCGTCAAGGGATGATCCGGGTGGTCAAGGCGCTCGAGACCGTGCCCGACATCTGCCAGATCGAGAGGGTCTCGCCGGAGCTTCCCTCCACCTCGAGGGTGTAGGCGCCCGCGCTGTCGGCACGTCCGATCACGCCCCGATCGCGGTCCTCGTTCAGCGCGAAGACGTAGGCGTCCGCGCCGGCCAAGCCGCGCACGACGACGCGGCCGCTGGCGTCCGGCGGACCCTCGACGAGGGCGGTCGGAGGCGGCAGCGGCAAGGTCGGCGCGGCGCACGCCGGCACGAGGGTCAGGACGATCCCGGCCGCGAAGGCGAGGAGGAGGGGGCGTGGCTGGCGGAGGCGAGCTCGGGGCATGGAGTGGGTCGTCCTCGAGCCCCGATTTTTCCATTCCGGAGGCCACCAGCAAGCGGTCGTTGCAGGGTGCGCCCGCCGTGGGCGCGCGGCCCTTGCCGTGGTACCCTCGCGACCCCGCGTCGGGGCATGCGCCCGACCCGCGAACTCTTCCCCAGCCGAGAGGCCCTCCCGAGATGGCGAACGCCAGCCAGACGATCCCCCACTCGATCGACGACGAGATGCGCTCGTCCTACGTCGCGTACGCGATGAGCGTCATCGTGGGACGCGCGATCCCCGACGTCCGCGACGGACTCAAGCCGGTCCATCGACGGGTGCTCTATTCGATGCACGAGCAGGGGATCCGCGCCGGCACGTCGTACAAGAAGAGCGCCCGCGTCGTCGGCGACGTCCTCGGCAAGTACCACCCGCACGGCGACAGCGCGGTGTACGACGCGCTCGTCCGGATGGCGCAGGATTTCGCGCTCCGGTATCCGCTCATCGACGGTCAGGGCAACTTCGGCAGCGTCGACGGCGACCCCGCGGCCGCGATGCGTTACACGGAATGCCGCCTCGCGCGCATCTCCAGCGATCTCCTGGCGGACATCGACAAGGAGACGGTCGACTGGCGGCCGAACTACGACGACAGCGAGCTCGAGCCGAGCGTTCTGCCGTCGCGGGTTCCGAACCTGCTCGTCAACGGCAGCGCGGGCATCGCAGTCGGCATGGCCACGAACATCCCGCCGCACAACCTGCGGGAGATCGTCGACGCCACGGTCCGGGTTATCCGGCGGCCGGGCGTCAGCGTCGACGAGCTGATGTGCGACGACCCGGCCGAGGGGTGGCTGGGGGTCAAGGGTCCGGACTTCCCGACCGCGGGCTTCATCTACGGCACCGCGGGCATCCGACAGGCCCTTCAGACCGGCCGGGGCCGCGTGGTGATGCGGGCGCGCGCGTCGGTCGAGCCGATGGGGGGCCGCGGCGATCGCGAGATGATCGTCGTCACCGAGATCCCCTATCAGGTCAACAAGGCCGAGCTCCTCAAGAAGATCGCGGAGCTCGTCCGCGAGAAGAAGATCGAGGGGATCTCGGACCTGCGCGACGAGAGCGATCGGGACGGAATGCGCGTCGTCGTCGAGCTCAAGCGCGACGTCCCGGGCCAGATCGTCCTGAATCAGCTGTACCAGCAGACGGCCCTTCAGAGCACGTTCGGCGTGAACTGCCTCGCGATCGTGCAGGGGCAGCCGCAGGTCCTCAACCTCAAGCAGGCCCTGCAGTACTTCGTGGCGCATCGCCGCGAGGTCGTGACCCGCCGCACGCGCTTCGACCTCCGGAAGGCGAAGGAGCAACGCGAACTCGTCGAGGGCCTCGGGATGGCCACGACGGAGGTCGACCTCGTGGTCCGGACGATCCGGGAGTCCAAGGACCAAGAGGAGGCGCGCACCCGCTTGATGCAGTTGCCGCTCCGGGGGCTCGAGGATTTCGTCCGACGCGCGGGGCGCAGCGACGCCGAGATCGCGGCGGCCAAGGCGCGCGGCGACTACTTCCTCAGCGAGCGCCAGGCGAAGGCCATCCTCGAGATGCGGCTGGCGCGCTTGACCGGCCTCGAGCGCGAGAAGCTGTCGCAGGAATACGGACAGCTCTGCGACCTCATCGGCTACCTCGAGTCGATCCTCTCGAGCGAGGCGAAGCTGCTCGACGTCATCGTCGACGAGCTGAAGGAGGTCCGCGAGAAGTTCGGCGACGACCGCCGGACGGAGATCGTCGCCGCCGAGGGCGACATCTCGATGGAAGACCTCATCGCCAACGAGCCGATGGCCGTGACCGTGACGCACGGCGGCTACGTCAAGCGCGTGCCTCTGACCGAGTACCGCGCGCAAGGGCGGGGCGGAAAGGGGACGCGGGCCACCGATCTGCGCGACGAGGACTTCGTGACGTCGCTCTTCGTCGCGAACGCGCACTCAAACCTACTGTTCCTCACGACGGGCGGCAAGGCCTTCACCAAGAAGGTCTACGAAGTGCCGCAGTCGTCGCGGCAGGCGCGCGGTCGGCACGTCTCGAACCTGATCGGCCTCGAGAAGGGCGACAGCGTCGCGGCGATCGTGCCGGTCGCCGAGTTCGCCGACGACGCCTACCTGCTGACGTGCACCCGGGGCGGGACGGTCAAGCGCACGGCGTTGAGCGCTTACGGCAACATCCGCCAGACGGGCATCATCGGCGTGCACATCGAGGAGGGCGACCACCTGCTCGGTGCGCGCTTGGTGCGCGAGGACGAGGCGGTGCTGCTCGGGACCGCGGCGGGCATGTCGATCTGCTTCGACGTCGCCGATGTCCGCGCGACCGGCCGCGGCACGATGGGCGTGCTCGGCATCGGGCTGCGCGAGTCGTCGGAGGCGAAGGACGGAGTCGACGACCGGGTCATCTCGATGGACGTCATCGACGCGGAGGCGGCGTCCCTGCTCCGGCTCGACCGCGACGCCCGCGCCCCGGAGACGGAAGTCCGCATCGGCGAGCGCCTGCAGGTCCTGGCGATGAGCGCGAACGGATACGGCAAGCGCACGCCGATCACGGAGTGGAAGATCCAGAACCGAGGGGGGCTCGGGCTGAAGGCCATCGAGACGAGCGCGCGCAACGGCGCCCTCGTCGCGCTTCGCGCCGTGCGGCCCGAGGACCAGGTGATGGTCATCACCGACGGCGGGCAGATCCTGCGGACGTCGGTCGCGCAGATCCGTGAGATCAGCCGCAACACGCAGGGCGTTCGGATCATCCGCGTGTCCGACGAGGAGCGCGTCGTCGACGTCGAGCCGGTCGCCGAGCCGGAGGAAGCGTTCGCCGCCGAGGAGGGCGCGGGCGGGGATGCAGGGGAGGGCTCCGAGCCCGCGATCGAGCGCGGAGCCGAAGCCGGGCTCTCGGCCGGCGAGGAGGGCCCGCCCGACGCATGAGCGCCCCGCCCGAGGGGCGGGGGCCCGACGCGGGGAGCGGACTCGACGACGCCTTTCTGAAGGCGTTGCGGGTCGAGTTTCCAGGCCTCTCGGTGGTTCACAAGGTCGACGACGCGCCCTCTCGGGTCGTCGACCTCTTCCTCCGGTGCGTGACCTTCGGCGGGCAGCGCGGGTACCTCGACGAGTACACGACGGTCATCGGAACGACCCTGTACCTGCCCTCGACGTGGCAGGAGCGCAGCCCTCGTTCGAGGTACGTGACGCTGCGGCACGAGGCGGTGCACCTGCGGCAGGGCCGGCGATGGGGGCGACTCGGGATGGCGCTCCTGTACCTGCTCCCCGCCCTGCCGGTGGGACTCGCCTCCGGGCGCGCGCGGCTGGAGTGGGAGGCGTACGCGGAGACGTTCCGGGCGACGGCCGAGGTGTTCGGGGCCGCGCAGGCGCGGTCGCCGGCGCTGCGGGCGCACGTGCTGCGCCAGTTCACGTCGGCCGCGTACGGATGGATGTGGCCGTTTCCGCGGCAGGTGAACCGCTGGATCGATGCGCTCCTCTCGACGTTGCCCGACACGTGAAGGTCGTGGTTCACGGGGTCGCCAAGGCCGACTACAGTAGGCCGCGATGAACGGCATGACGAACCCTGTGCTCGGCATCGACCTGGGCACCACGAACTCGGTCGTCGCGGTGGCGGAGGAGGGGA
Source organism: uncultured Sandaracinus sp. (assembly GCA_903828805.1). Classification (GTDB taxonomy): domain Bacteria; phylum Myxococcota_A; class Polyangia; order Polyangiales; family Sandaracinaceae; genus Sandaracinus. Next base: position 5,169 of record CAIKNO010000472.1, read on the forward strand.
CGGTCCGCGTCCTCGCGGATGAGGAGGGGAACCGATTGATCCCGTCGGTCGTCTCGTTCCATCCGGGCGGGGATGTGATCGTCGGCTATCCGGCGCGCGAGCGGCGCCTCGTCGACGGCGTCAACAGCATCTACTCCATCAAGCGGCTGATCGGTCGGCCCTTCGACAGCGTGGAGGTCGAGCGGGCGCAGTCCAGGTTTCCCTTCGGCCTCGTGAAGGCCCCCAACGGCGGCGTGCTGGTGGAGGCCCGTTCGGAGACCTACACGCTGCCGGAGATCAGCGCGTTCGTGCTGCGAGAGGTGCGGCGCACCGCCGAGCGATCCCTCGGGGTGGATTGCGGGCGGGCGGTCGTGACGGTGCCGGCGAACTTCACCGAATTGCAGCGGAATGCGACGAAGGCGGCCGGCAAGATCGCCGGGATCGACGTGCTCCGGATCCTGAACGAGCCGACCGCCGCCGCGCTGGCCTACGGATTCGGGAAGGGGTCGAAGGAGCGCGTCGTCGTGTACGACTTCGGAGGCGGGACCTTCGACGTGACGGTGCTCGACCTGTCGGGCGACGTGTTCGAAGTGATGGCGACGGCCGGCGATACGTTCCTCGGCGGCGACGACGTCGACCTGCTGATCGCGGAGCGGATGGCCGACGAGTTCTCGAAGTCGTTCGGGCTCGACCCGCGCGACGACGCGCAGGCGTTCGAGCGTCTCCGTGCGGCGGCGGAGTGGTGCAAGTGCCAGCTCTCGGCCGAGGCCGAGGTCGTGCTCCGCGTCGAGGAGCTGATGATGACGCCCGGCGGGGCGTCGCTCGATCTCGACTTCTCGATGACGCGCGTCACCCTCGAAGCGCTCGCGCGGCCCGTGGTGGCCCGTACGTTCGACGTCTGCGAGGAGGCCCTTCGCGTGGCTGGCGTCCGGCCGAGTCAGATCGACAACGTGATCCTCGTCGGCGGGAGCACGCGCTCACCCCTGGTCAGGGGCATGGTGGACGACTACTTCGGACGGACGCCGTTGAGCTCCATCGACCCCGATCTGGTGGTCGCCCAGGGGGCGGCGCTGCAGGGATGGGCACTGCGCGGCGCGCGCGCGTCGGTCCCTCAGCCGTCCGCGCTCGGTCGTGTGGCGTTGCGGCGGGCGCCGCACGACGACGCGGCGTCGTCCCGACGCCGTGAACAGATCGCCGAGGAGAACGCGGCGCAGCGTCCGTCGGGGCCCGCGTTTGCGCCGCCCGCCCCGGGCGACTTCGCCGCCCCGGCGGAGGCCTCGATGGACTTCGAGGCCTGGCTCGGGCAGCCCGCCGACGCGGAGGCCGCGACGCGCCTGACGACGGCTGCGTTCGGGGGAACGCCCGCGTCCGCCGGGGCTCCGGTGCCGTCGAGCGTGGTGGCCGTTCCTGCCGTGGTGGTGTCGAGCCCGCCGTCGCAGGGCGGCGTCGAGCGGGGGACCGCCCCGGCTCCTGCGGGGCCGCGCCGTCCTTCCGCGCCTCCGCCGGGCCGTCCTTCGGTGCCGCCGCCGATGCCCGGCCGGGTGTCGGCGCCTCCGCCGCCACCGTCGCCGCGCGGGGTCGCCGCTCCGGCGCCCGCGGCGGTGGTTCTCGCCGCTCCAGTCGTCGTCGGCGTGCAGGGGGGGACCGCTCCTCTTCCGGCCGCGCCCGGTCTGCCGGCGCCCGTCCCCGGGGCGGGGCCCCCGGGGTTCGCGACCCATGGTGGGCCCCCGGCGGCGCCCGTGGTGCAGTTCGGATCGGGACCTCCACCTTTGCTGCTCGACGTGACGCCTCACACGCTCGGGGTGGAGACCGCGGGCGGTTTTGCGGAGCCGGTCATCAAGCGCAACGCGGCGATCCCGGTCGAGCAGACGCGGGTGTTCTCCACGGGGAGCGATTGGCAGGACGCCGTGCGGGTGCGCGTGGTGCAGGGGGACGGGCGCCGGCTCCTTGAAAACCAGCTTCTCGGTGAGCTGGAGCTCTCCGGGCTGCGGCAGGCGCGGCGCGGCGAGGTGAAGATCGCCGTGACGTTCATCATCGATGCCGACGGCAGCTTCGGCGTCACCGCGCGCGACCTCGACACCGGCCGCCAGGAGGCCATCCGCATCCAGCTCATCGGTGCGATGGGCGAGGAGGAGCTCGCCGTGCTGATGCAGCGACAGCAACGGATGGCGGGCATTCCCGGCAGCTCATGACGGACGACCGGCTCGA
>CAIKNO010000473.1 GCA_903828805.1 uncultured Sandaracinus sp.
CCATCGCGCTCGATCCGAGGGACAAGCGCCTGCGGGTCGCGGTCGGCGCCGAGGGGCCGTGGGGCCCGCAGCGGGGTCCGCTCGAGCGCATGCAGGAGGCCCGCTCGCGTCACCGTGTGCTCGCGGAGGTGCAGGGGCACGCGCTGCTCGCGCTCTTTCCGGAGACGGGCCGCACCCACCAACTGCGGGTGCACTGCACCGCGGCGGGCCATCCCATCCTCGGCGATGGGAGCTACGGCGGGGCCTCGCGCGCGGTGCTTCCGGACGGCCGGGTCGTCGCCGCCCGCCGTCCCTTGCTGCACTGCGCGCGCGTGGCGCTGCCGCGCATCGAGGCCGCGGGGATGCTCGAGCTCCGAGCGTCCCCGCCCGACGATTTCGTGCGGGCATGGACCGGTCTCGGGGGCGCGGCCGAGGCGCTCGGCGAGGCCCCCGCCGGTCCCGTCTGAGCGGCGCGCTCAGGGCGGCGCGGTCGGGGCGGCGCCGGGGTTCAAGACGGCGCGAGCGGCGCGGCGGCGAGCTCGGGGAACGCGTGCTCCAGCTCGGCCACGAGCGCGTCCCGGATCTCCCGCTCGACGTCCGCTGCGTGCAGCGCCGCGCGCTCGACGTTCGCCTGGTAGATGAAGACCCGGCCCGCGCGGAAGGGTTCGCCCTCGGGCGAGAGGTCGTCGAGCAGCGCGGGGATGCGCGGATCGACGCCCTCGGCGACCACCTCCGCGCCCGGCACGTCGACCACCATCACCAGCGCGCCCGTGAGCGCCGCGGCCAGGGGCGCGGGCAGCTTCTCCATCGCCGCGCGGACGCGTCGCTCGAACGCGTCGGCAGGGAGCAGCGGGGGACGCGCCGGGCCCTTGAGGTCGGCGTCCCGGGCGCACAGGAACGCGATCGACGCATCGCGGAGCGCGCCGCGGGCCTGGAGCACGAGGCCGAGGTGGTAGTGCGCGTCGGCGTGTCGAGGGTCCTTCTCGAGGGCTTGCCGGAGCATGGCTTCGGCGCCCTCGGCGTCGCCCGTCTCGAAGCGCGCCCGGCCGATCGAGAATGGGATCCCAGGGTTCTCGAAGGGCCCGTCGGGCAGGGCGCGCAGCGCGGCGGCGGCGGCGGCGCGGTCCCCCTTGCCGAGCAGCGCCTCGATCCGGATCAGCATGGCGTCGGCCTGCTCCTCGGGGTCGTCGATCCAGTCGAGCGCTTGCTCGACCAGCGCGATGGCGCCGCTCCAGTCCTCGAGGGGGTGCAGCTTGACCTCGGCCGCGTTGAGCATCGCCTCCACGAAGCCCTCGTCGAGCTCCATCGCCCGCTCGTAGTGCTCGAGGGCCTGCTCGGCCTGTCCCTCCTGCGCGCGGATGAAGCCCATCAGGTTGTGCACCTCGGGCGTCTCCGAATCGAGCTCGGCGCACTTCTCCGCCGAGCGCATGGCGCCGGCGAAATCGCCGCGGTTGACCAGGTCCCAGGCCCGGTCGATGTGGGCGCTCAGCTGACCCATCGGTCCGTCGTCGTTCGTCATGGAGGGGCGCGGAACGTACGAGCCGGACGGCGGGCGTCAAGGCTGCGCGGGCGCACGACGCCGGAGGTCCACCGCCGCGTCGTCGCGGCGATGCGCTAGCCTTCGCGCGTGTCGAGGTCTCTCCGAGCGTTCGGCCTGCTCTCGCTCCTCGCGTCCGGCTGTCACGGCGCGCTGGCGCTCGCGCCGCGTTCGGCCTCGCTCGGCATCACGTCCTCGGGCACGTTGCCCTCGGGGGTGCCGATGCCGGAGTCCGGGCCGGGCTTCGTGCGCGCCCGCCCGATGGAAGGCACGCGGTTCGGCACGCCCCGCCTGGTGTCGGCGCTGCAGCGGGCGCTCGCGCTCGTCGCCCGCGAGCACGCCGGCACGGGTCCCTGCCGGGTGGGCGACCTCTCGCGGGCAGGCGGCGGACGGCACGAGCGTCATCGCAGCCACCGCGCCGGTCGCGACGCCGACGTCGGCTTCTTCGTCGCCGATGCGCTGGGGCGCCCCGTGCCGTCGCCGCGGGCGTTCGCGTTCTCGCAGCACGGCCATGCGTTCGACGACGAGGGGCGCGCGTTCCTCTTCGACGATGCCCGGAACTGGGCGTTCGTGCGCGCGCTGCTGCTCGACCCCGAGGCCGAGGTGCAGTGGATCTTCGTCAGCCGTGGCCTCAAGGCGCGCCTGCTCGCGTTCGCGCTCGCCCACGAGTCGAGCCCCGATGCGCTGGTGCGTGCGGCGTACGCGCTCCAGCAGCCCGAGCGCGCCGCGCCCCACGACGACCACTTCCACGTGCGCGTCTTCTGCACCCCGGAAGAGCGCGCGGGAGGTTGCCTCGACACGGGGCCACGCTGGCCATGGCTGAGGCCGGAGGTCGAGGACGTCGCGGGTCGCGAGGGGCCGGGGCTCGACGACGCGTCCCTGCTCGCAGCGCTCCTCGACGGCGAC
>CAIKNO010000474.1 GCA_903828805.1 uncultured Sandaracinus sp.
GCCGCGCCGTATGCGCCCGCAGGCGCCGCACCGTACGCGCCCGCAGGCGCCGCGCCGTACGCGCCCGCAGGCGCCGCACCGTACGCGCCCCCAGGCGCCGCACCGTATGCGCCCGCAGGGGCCGCGCCGCCGGCGGCCTCGCCGGGAACGAAAGGCTCGAAGGGCTCGGGGGTCGTCACGGTGGCCGCGCCGGTCGGCTGACCGGTCACGGGATCCACCGCGCCGGGCACCGCCGACTCGGCGGTGTCACCCCAGCTGCCGGCCTCGGCGGGACGGTGCACCTCGACTCCGTCCGACGCCTCCCCGCGCGAGGCCATGCCATACGCGACGAGGCCGACGGTGAAGCACGCGACGATCGCCATCACGAGGTTGCGCGAGAAGAGCGCCTTCGCGGGCGAAGGCACCGCCTGCTGCCCACGTGCCCGGCGCGCCGGCGCGGCCGCCACCGACGCCGCGGGCGGAGGCGAGGTGGTCCGCCGGCGCGCGGGCTGACCGAGCATCCCCGCCAGCCGCGGGGACCGCGCTGCCGCGCGCGACGCGGTCGTCTTCCACAGGGCCACGAGCACGTCCCGGGCGCGCACCGAGAGCGGCCCGAGGGTGCGACCGAGCATCACGAAGAACGCGCGGCCGGCGACCATGCCCTCGGCGAGCTTCGGCGCGAGCGCGGTCCGCAGGGCCTGCGCCCGCTGCGCGAGGATCGGGGTCTCGCGCTCCTGATCGATCGGCGCCTCACCCTCGTCGTGCGGGGCGGGCTTCGCCACGCGGGTCCCCTCGGACCGGGCGGCCTCCAGACGGGCCTTCGCAGTGCGGAGGGCTTCGGCGCTGCGCAGCCCCTCGTGGACGTCGTCCTCGTCATCCGTCTCGACGGACGCGGTCCGCGCCGCGACCACGGCGGCGGCGCGCGTCGAGGCCGCGACCGACGTGGTGACGACCGACGGCGCCGCGTCCTCGTCATCGACGGCCTGGCCCGCGCGGGCCAGGAGGCCCTCGAGGGGCTCGTCCTGCATCGTCGTGTCCGCCGCGTCGACCCCGGCGAGCGAGGCCTCGTCGTCGTCCGACACGCCCGCGTCGGTCGCCGCGAAGGCGGCCTCGCCGAGCTCGTCCGAGGCCTCGAGCTCGTCCGAGGCCACGGGTCCCAGCTCGAGCACCAGCCGCGGCGTGCCGCGCTCCACGCGCAGGCGGACCTTCTGCAGCACCGCCCTCGACGAGACGCCTCCGGCCTCGATCTGCGCGCCCCGCCCGACCTGCAGGAACGGCATCGGCTGCTCGATCGAGAACGTCTGTCCGTCGGTGACGAGCTCGCCCTCGATGTCGCTGCCGACGCCATCGAGCCGGACCTTGACCATGCGGGGCGCGCGCAGCTCGGGCGGCGTCTCGGGATCGGCCGGCGGCTGGGGCGCGATCTCGTCGAGCGCGCGGGCCATGCCGTGGTCCATCCCGTCGAAGCGGAGGCCGAACGCGCCGCCCCACGACCCGCCGTCGTGCGTCCAGACGACCTCGCCCTGCGCCTCGCAGTCGGGACCGCCGCCGGGGACCTCGAAGCGACAGCGCAGGCGCTGACCGAGCGCGGGCAACACCGCGGCGCGAAGCCCGATCCCTCCCGGGCCGAGGTCGATGGCGTCGGCCTCGAAGGCCCGGCCCTTCTTGTCCCCGTCGTGCGTCAGCTCGACGAGGAGGTCGACCGGCAAGCGGGGAAGGTCCATCGCGCGGCGTTCGGTCTGCGGTTGCATCAGGTCACTCCTCTGGCGCCGAGGAAGCACGACCGTGATCACCGGGTCCAATTTTCGTCGAACCGGCCGCCGCGATGCACGCCCCGAAGGCGGCGCAGGACGCGAAGTTGACGCTCCGGCGGGGGACGCGCAGCTTCGACCCCGCGATGGGCATCCGGCTTTCGGTGCAGGCGAGAGAGACGCGCCCCGGGGTCGAGCCCGGGGCCGCCGTGCCCTACGAATTCGATCAGAGCCGCATCCGGATCGGACGCGCGCCGAGCTCCGACGTCGTGCTGCCGCACCGCTCGGTCAGCACGCTCCACGCGACCATCGAGCAGCGCGGCGGGCGCTACGTGCTGGTCGATCACGGGACCACGAACGGCTCCCGTGTGAACGGTCAGAAGCTCGTGCCGGAGCGGCCCAAGCCGCTGCGCGACGGCGATCGGATCGACCTCGGGGCGTTCGTGCTGGCGTGGAAGGAGGGCGTCGCCGTCACCGACGCGCCGGGCGCCGAGCGCACGGCCGCCCTCGCCCGGCGACTGCTCCGGGGCCTGCTCGGCGACACCGCACCCTCGGTCGCGCGCTTCGTCGTCGCGAACGGGCCCCAGCAGGGGGACGCGCTGGCCTTGCCGACGCCGCCCGCGACGCTGCGGATCGGACGCGCGTCCGACTGCGACCTCGTGCTGCAGGACGCCGACGCGTCCCGGGTCCACCTCGAGGTGACGGTCGACCTCGAGGGCGCCGTCGTCCGCGATCTCGGCAGCAAGAACGGCCTCGTCGTCAACGCGCGGAGCCTCCCCGAGAGACGCCTGCTCGACCGCGACGAGCTGCTCGTCGGCAGCACGGTCCTCGTGTTCGAGGACCCCAACGCCGGCGTCCTTCACGCGACCGAGGACGGCGAGGACGAGGTGCTTCCGGAGTCGTCGTACGCCGAGGTGGAGCCGCCCGCGCCGAGCGCGCCTGCCGACGACCCCGAGGCCCCGACCGGAGCCGCCGATCCCGTCGGACCCGCGCCCGCCCCGACCGCGCCCTCGACGAAGGAGGCGGGCCTCGGCCGGGCGGAGCTCTTCGTGTTCGGGCTCGCTGCGCTGGTGATCGCCGCGAGCGTGGCCGGGCTGGTCTGGCTGACGCAGGGCGGATGAATCCCAGGGAAGTGAACCATCGTTCACGCCCGAGAACGTCGGTCATCGCCACACGAGCCCGAGCGCGGCCCGGACGCCCGGTTCGACCGAGGGCGCTCCCCGACCCTCGAGCGGGACGAAGACCGACGCGCCCCCCCCGAGGGCGACGCAGAAACCCTCCCAGGTGAACTGCCAGCCGGCCTGGATTCCGGCCCTCCACACGCTGCGGGCGTTGGGGTCCTCGCCGTTCCACGGCCCCGCGAGGGAGACGCCGACCGAGGGCGAGAGCCAGGGTCCCTCGAGGCCTTCGGCCATCGGCCACACCGAGAGGCCCGCCTGCAGGAGGAGGCCCACGCCCCCGTGTCGTTCGCTCGCCCCCGCCTCGCCCCACACGCTCAGCCACCGGGCCGTGGCGCCCTCGACGCGGAGCGTGTCGTCGAGCCGCCACGCCGCGCCTGCGTCGACCGAGAGAGCGAGGCCAGGCACGGGGACCTCGGGGTCGCCCGCGAGGGCCTGGGAGGGTGGCTCGGCGTCCGCGCGGGCGGCGACGACGGGGCCGACCACGAGGGCGAGCGAGGTGAGCGACGCAGCGACGACGGGGCGGGTTCTCATGGTCCTCCGGGGCGGCGGTCCATCGACGCGCGGCCGACGGCGTTGCGCGGAGGGATCGAGACCCCGGCCTCCGGTGGTGGCGCCGACCGACGGCGCGCGGTGGCCGCGTTCTTGCTGATGGCGTGCGCCCATGGTTCGATGGGGCTCACGATCGGAGACGGATCGCATGGGAACGTGTCGTCGGGTGCTGGGCTTCGGACTCTTGCTCGTCGCCCTGGCGGCGCTCGGTGGATGCCGCGGCCGCAGGCTGGTCCGGACCGGGGTGGCCGGCGGAGGAGGAACGACCTCCGGGGCGGTCCAGCTCGGCGGGGGCGCCCAGACCGCCCACGGCACGCCGCGTCAGCAGCTCGATCAGCTCGACCAGCTCCTGCGGGGTCAGGGCTACGCGCCGGCCGGACCGGCGACGCAGGCCTCGCTCGCGCAGAACGGCATCACCGCCTACGCCATCGAGGTGCGCCGCGGCCAGTGCTACGTGCTCTCGGTGCTCGGCCAGCCCGGCACCGACGTGAACCTCGTGATGCTCGACCCCGCCGGGCGAGACATCGGGCACGACGTGCAGACCGACGCGCATCCGTGGGTCGGCTTCTGCACCGCGCGCGCCGGCCGCTTCGTCGCCCGCGTGCAGCAGGCCCGCGGACAGGGCGAGTACTTCTTCGCGACGTACGTCGCGGACGGCCGCCACCCCGTCGACCTGCGGGCGTTCTTCGGCGTCGAGGAGGCCGGACCCCAGCTCGCCACGCTCGACGCCACCACCGGCCAGCGCCTCGCCGGACTCGACCAGCAGCTCGCCGCGCAGCGCTATCAGCGCGTCGGCGAGCCGAACGGGCTCGTGCTCGAGAACCGCGCCGAGCGGAACTTCCAGGTCTCGCTCGAGCAGGGACGCTGTTACACGTTCGCCGCGCTCGGCGGGCCGGGCGCGACCGACACCGACCTCTTTCTGCAGGACGGCTCGGGCCAGCGCCTCGCGGCCGACACCGCGACCACCCAGGACGCGATGTTGCAATACTGCGCCGCGGACGCCGGGAGCTTCACGCTGCGGGCGCGGATGTTCGCCGGCGCGGGCCCCTTGTTCACCGTCGCGTACGTCCAGGCGGCCGAGGGAACGGCGGCGGCGCCCGAGGCGCTCGAGCCGGTCCTGGCCGACACGAGCACGGGCGGCGCGAGCCTCGACGAGGGCTTCGCGCTGCTCGACGCGGACATGCAGGCGCGCGGCTACCAGCACTTCCTCGATGCGCAGCGCGGTCAGGTCGGTCCGGCCGGCGTCGAGTTCGCGATCGAGCTCGAGGGCAACAAGTGCTACGCGCTGGTCGCCCTCGGCGACGCGGGCACCCGCACGCTCTCGATCGCGCTCCGCGACGCGCGCGGCCGCGACGTCGAGCACGACGACAGCGGCGATGCACGCCCGACGGTGCGGATCTGCCCGTCGACGCCGGGTCGGTACACCCTCGCGGTGCAGGCCGCGGCCGGCGCCGGCGACGTGGTGTTCGCGCCCTACGTGTGGCCCCGCGGCACGCGCCTGGGCGATCTGCAGGGCGTCCTCTACGTGCGTCTCGCAGAGGTCACGGCCCTGCTCGGCGTCGAGGGGTTCCTGCCGGACCCCAACTACGGCGTGGAGCCCGGACGGCTGCGCCGGCAAGGGCAGAGCGCGCAGCACGCCGTGCAGCTCCAGGGGGGTCTGTGTTACTCGCTCGTCGTCGTCGGCGGCGACGGAATCCGCGACCTCGACCTGACGCTGTCGAGCGGCGGGACGCAGGTGGCGACCGACGTCGGCGGCCAGAGCGCGTTCCCGAGCGTGCGGTATTGCCCGCCCCAGAGCGGAACGTTCCAGCTCGGGGTGCAGTCGCCCTCGGGCGCGGGCAACTACATCTACCAGGTGTTCGGTCAGCAGAGCGGCGGGGCCGTCGGAGGCTGACCCGGGCGATCTGAGACGACCCGGCGCGGACGGCTTCATTCGCCGCGCCGGAACGTATAGGATGGACCTCGACGGACACGGCTCCGGGAGGTCTCACGTGACGAAGCATGCCTTGATCCTGGGTTCTCTCCTCGCGCTGGCGGGGCTCACGGGCTGCGACTCCAGTCCGGTCACGCCCCGAAGGGACGGCGGCTCCGGCGACGGGGGCGGCGGCGGCATGCTCCGGGACGAGGACGGGGACGGCATCCCCGACCAGTACGAGGGCCGCACGGCCATGGACGACACCGACGCCGACGGGACCCCGGACTACCTCGACGACGACTCCGACGGCGACGGCGTGCCCGACAGCGCGGAGGGCGGCCGGCCCGGCGCGGAGCCCGTCGACACCGACGCCGACGGAACGTACGACTTCCGCGACGCCGACAGCGACGACAACGGCGTGCCCGACTCGGTGGAGGGCGCGACCGACCTCGACGGCGACCGCACACCGAACTCCGCCGATGCCGACAACGACGGCGACACGCTGCGCGACGTCGACGAGCTCGGCAGCCCGGACGCACCGCGTGACACCGACGCCGACGGGACGCCGGATTACCTCGACACCGACAGCGACGGGGACACCATCCTCGACCTGATCGAGGGCACGCTCGACACCGACCGCGACGGCGCCGCCGACGCCCTCGACCTCGACACCGACGGCGACGGCATCAGCGACGCGGACGAGGCCGGCGACACCGACCTGATGACGATCCCGGTGGACACCGACCTCGACGGCGCACCGGACTTCCGCGACACCGACGCCGACAACGACGGCCTCTCCGACGCCGACGAGCTCGCCGCGGGGACCGACGTCCGGAACGCCGACACCGACGGCGACGGCGTGAGCGATCTCGTCGAGGTCGCGTCCGGCACGGGGCCGACCGACGCGACGGACAACCCGCGCACGCGCGGCGACTTCGTGTTCCTCGAGCCGTTCATGATGCCGGCCGACCCGCCCCGCGACACCCTCGACTTCGCGACGAACATCCGGCAGGCGGACGTCTACTTCCTGATGGACACGACCGGCTCGATGGGCACCTCCGTCGCGTCGCTGCGCGCGAGCCTCGCGACCTTCATCGACGACGTCCGCGGCGAGATCCCGGACGTCTTCATCGGCAACGGGTTCTTCAAGGACTACCCGGCCGGGACCTACGGCGGCGGCACCGACGTCGCGTACCGCAACTGCCAGAACGTAACCGCCGACCGCGCCACCGCCGTGAGCGGCCTCGACTGCTACAGCGTCAGCGGCGGATCCGACGGGCCCGAGTCCCACACCGCGGCCTTGTGGGCGACGGCGACCGGCATGGCGCTCCCGGGCCGCAGCGGACTCAGCGCGGCCGCGGCCTGCCCGATGGGGACCTTCGGTTACCCGTGCTTCCGGACCGGCGCGGTGCCGATCGTCGTGCTCATCTCCGACATCACGGCGCACAACGGCCCGGGGGGCGCGAACGCCTACGCGGACGGGACCATCGGCGGGCACGCGCCGACGTACGACGAGGCCATCGCCGCGCTCACGGCCGCGAACGTGCGGGTGATCGGGATCGGCCAGGGCAGCGGCGGGCGGACGCACCTCGAGGCGTTCGCGCGGGACTCGGGGGCGGTCGACGGCACGGGCGCGCCGCTCTACTCGACGTGGTCGGGCGGGGCGATCGGCGCGACGGTGCTGAACCAGATCCGCATCCTGTCGAACCAGACGCGCTTCGACATCTCCATCGCGTACCAGGACGACGCCTCGGACGCGGTCGAGAGCTTCGGCGCCTTCGTCGACCACATCGAGGCGAACACGGCCGGCGACGCGGCGCGCGGCTGCGAGCCGCTGCCCGCCATCGACAGCAACGGCGACGGCTTCCTCGACACGTTCCAGGGCGTCACCGCCGGGCAGCGGGTGTGCTTCGACATCATCGTGAAGGAGAACGTCACGGTGATGCCGACGTCGATGCCGCAGCTCTTCCGCGGCACGCTCCGGGTGCTCGGCGACGGGTTCACCGAGCTCGACAGCCGCGACGTGTTCTTCCTCGTGCCGCCCGTGATCGAGCCCCCCGGCGGTCCGGGCTGAACGCGGACCGAGAGTCGTTCACGCGGGCCCCGACGTCTCAATCGCCGCGCGGGGCCGGGTACCATCGAGAGAGCGACACCGGAGGTCGGCGGCCGTCGAAGTAGCCGTTGGTGCTGAGGGTCGAGGTCGTCGAACGTGCGACAGGTTCGAGCCGGCCGAACGAGCGCGCGGCGGAACATCGCTCGCCGAAGTACGCGGCGGCGCGGAGTGCGCGCGGATGGTCGAGGAAACGATCCGCCCGGGAGGGGAAAGCGCAGGCCACGCTCTCGAAGTACGCGACGCATCCGGGCTCCTCGAAGACGGCCTCCACGTCGTCGGGCAGGTCGCGGAAACGCAAGCGCGGAAAGTCGAGGACGAGCGGCGACCTGTCGACGTCGAGACAGCAGTCGACGTCGTGGTCCAGGCGCGTCGAGCGCAACGGCACCTCGTACACCACGCAGCGGTCGGGCAGCTGCGCGAGGGCGTGACGGGCGAAGTCGTACTCGTCCTGGAACGCGTAGCGCGTGGCGTACGCGGACCGGGAGGCGAGGCCAGAGGCGAGCGCGAGCACCGCGAGCGCAGGCTTCCACCCGCGGTCGCGCACGCGCGCCGGAAGCCACTCGAAGCACGCGGCGAAGCCGAAACCCGAGACCACGAGGGAGATCGGGATCGCGAAGAGGAAGTATCGGGCGCCCACGAGCTCATCGTGGAGGAGCAGCCGGCCGAGCCCGACGAACGCCACGAGCAGCATCGACATGACCCGCGCGAGCAGCCAGGGCCTCCGCACCGCCATCACCGCGACCCCGGGGATCGCAAACACCACCGAGACCATCGGGATCCATCCCGGTTCGGTCGTCGCCAATGTCCAGAACTGCGGGAGCATCAGGCCGAGCGCGTTCAGCCGAGCTGCCAGCTCCGGCGTCGGATGATGCGAGGGCAGAACGATGAAGCGGTACGCGAGCGAGAGCGTCGCCGTGACGACGATCGCCAGGCCGGCCGCGCGCACCAAGAGCGCCCTGCCCCGCAGGCCTCGCGCGCGCTCGATCGGGTCGCGCAGCAGGGGGAACGCGCACGCGAACGTCGCCTGCATCGCCATGTCGACGCGGGTCGAGCAGACGGCCGGGAAGAGGAGCCCTGCGCAGGCCCACCAGAGACCGTCGCCCGAGCGCACGGCACGAAGCCAGGCCAGCAGCAGACCGAGGCAGAGCGTCGAGGCCAGCACGTGCTCGCTGCTCGTCGCCGAGAGGCGCGCATGGAAGGGCGAGAACACGAAGAAGATCAGCACCGCCGTGGCTTCCGAGAGTTCGACGTCGAGCTCGTGGAGCACCCCGAGCAGGAGTGGGATCGCCAGCGCTCCGAGCATGACGTGCAATGCGATCAGGGCCGAGGGGCTCCACCATCCCGCGTCGCGCATCAGCGATTCGAGGGCGAAGATCCCTGGACCGAAGCGCATCCACGGCGGCGGCCCCGCGGAGGGCAGCACCTCTGCGTACCAGTTGCCCATCGAGAACGGGAGCGCCGCGCGCAGCCCCAACGCGGCGACGAAGCCCACGGCGCCCACCCGGAACCAGCGCCCATCGGTCAGGCCCGGCCGGATCGCCCTCCGGATCACGAGCGCCAGCACCACGAGCGCGAGGGCCACGAAGAGGACCCGCGCACCGCGGAAGAGCGGATCCCGGGCGGTGCCGAGCCCAGCGTCGCCCGACCCTCCCTCGCGCCGCACCTGGGCGACGAAGTCGGCGATCCGCGGGGCCAGGCTCGGACAGCGGGCGGCGAGCTGGGGCGGCACGTCGACCTCGAAGGGACGCGCCTCGCTCGGTGCATCGGCGCGACACCCGCTCGGGACGACGGTGATCGGCGGCAGCTCCGTTCCGCCGTGCGACCAGCGTGCCTCGAGGCGCTCGGGCTCCGCCCGGACGCCCACGAACACGCAGTCGGCCTCGGCGAGCGGATGGTGGAGGGTGGCGAACAGGCGCTCCGCCATCGGGCTCGTGATCCTCTCGCGACACGTGGGATCGTCCGCGCGGACGGAGGGCGCAGGAGCGCACACGGTGGCGAAGAGCGCGAGCGCGAGCGCGAGCCCGGTACCGCGGTGAACGCGCGGCCGCGTCCGGCGGATCGTCACGGCCCGGATCGGGCTTGTGGAACGCATGGTCTTCCTCTGTCGGGGCGACGATACCCGCGGGAGAACCAGCCCGACACCCCGACGACGGCTTTCGCGACCTGGAGGTGTCTCGCAGGCGCGGTGCCTCGAGGGATCGGGCGCCTCATGGGAGAGCGTCGACCGGCGTTGCGTGTGCAGACACGCCCAGGAAGGGTCGCGCCACGCGCTGACCGCGGCCTCGACGCCGCACGCTCGACCCTACGGGTGCAGGACGCAGCCCCCGGTGATGTCACCGCGCCACTTGGCGTGCAGCGCCTCCCGGAAGGCGGCGAGCGGGAACGCGTGAGAGACGTGGGGGGTGATCGCCCCCTCCGCGGCCCATGCCAGCACCTGGGCCAGGCGCGGGGCGCGGCTTTCAGGGTCGATCGCGGTCGAGATTGCGGTCGGACACCCGAGCACGTCGAGACCCTTCATCATCATCAGATGGGTGGGCAGCTGGTTCGCGCGCGGCGCGCCCCGCAGACCCCCGCCGTCGGCGACGAAGGGGGTCGAGGCCCAGCCGACGATCAAGAAGCGCGCGCCGAAGCGCACGCATCGCAGGCTCTCGAGCGAGATGTCCCCGCCGACCCCGTCGTGAACGACGTCGACGCCGCGCCCCCCCGTCAGGGCCCGGACCTCGTCGCGGAAAGGGCGCAGCCGACCCTCGTCGAACCCGAGCAGGATCGTGTGATCGGCGCCGGCCGCCGCCGCGTGCGCGAGCTTCGCCTCGGAGCGACCGGTGGCGATGACCGTCGCGCCGAGCCGCTTGGCGACCTGGACCGCGGCGAGCCCGGTCGCGCCGGACGCGCCGTGGATGAGGACCGTCTCGCCCGGCCCGACCCGTCCGCGCGTGACGAGGCAGTGGTAGGCCGTCTCGTAGCTGCTCAGCAGCGCCGCGCCCTGGTCGAACGAGAGGGTCTTCGGCAGCGCGTGCAGGGCCTGCCGCGGGGCGACGACGTACGACGCGAACGCGCCCTGGGACTGGTAGGGACCGAGCGAGCGCGGGCCGCACGAGAACCCATCGACGATCACCGCATCCCCGTCGGCGAACGCCGCGCGGGCCTCGGCGCCGGCCCCGACGACGACCCCGGTGCACTCGAGGCCCGGCGTGTACGGAGGGCGCACCGCGTGCTGGTACTGACCGCTCGCCATCAGCAGGTCGACCCACCCGACCGCGGCGCTACGCACCTGCACGAGCAGCTCGGACGCCCCGAGGGCGTCCGGGTCCGGCGCCTCCATCGGCACGAGCGACATCGCCTCGTCGACCGCCTCGAGAGGCGAGCCGGCGAGGCGGGTCAAGAGCACCCGGGCACCCGGGGGGAGCGAGGGGCGCATCGCGCTCGAGGGGAGGATTCCGCGTTCAGAACGAGGGCGTCGCGCCCGTCGCGCGGAACTCGCCGTCGTGCTCGAAGAGCACGCTCTCGGAGCTCATCCCGTCGGAGAGCGAGACCTCGCTGATCGACAAGATCCGCCGCAGGCCGCTCGCATCGCGCGCGACCTTGACGGCCACGTGCACCGCCGCGCAGAGCAGCCGCGCGTCAGAACCGCCGCCGAGCGAGGCGAGCGCCTCGAGGTGCTCGACCGCCGAGCCGTCCGCGGCGCTGCGCACACCGAGCACGCAGCCTCCGCCGCGCGACGCCAGCAACACGAGCGCCTCGCGCGCCTCGCCGCCGCGGACGCCATCGACGACCACGCGATCCGCCCGGAGACGGGACGCGTGGGACAGGAGACGAGCGAGCCCCACGTCCGCGCTGGCGACCAGCCGCGTGCTGAACTCCGAGGCGAGCGCGAGCTCCGGCGAGGCCTCGAGCGAGAGGACGCGGTCGTCGGGCGCGCCGAGGTTGCTCACCATCGACACCACCGGACCGACGAGATCGCTCGGGCCGACGATGGCGACGTTCCGGCCCGCGTCCACCGCGGCACGCAGCAGCCCGAGCATCTCGGTCGTCAGCATCCCCTGCTGGACGAGGCTCTCCCCGTGCACCGGAGGACGCCCCGCCCGACGGATCTCGACGACGGGACCGGCGAGCGACACCGGCGGCAGCACCGCGAAGAGATGCGCTCCGTCCGGCAGCGTCGCCTCGACCAGCGACGCCGCGGCGTCGAAGTCCCCGCCGCCGCGGCTCACGAGGCGGCCGAGGATGGTGATCAGCTGCTCGGACGACGAGAAGCGACCGGCGACCGGCGAAAGGCCCGCGCCGCGGTCCACCGAGAGGCGCGACGGACCGTCGACGACGATCTCGATCACCTGCGGATCGTCGAGGAGCGACGCGAGGGCGCCGAGGCCGAGCACTTCGTGGAGGGCCGCCTGCGCGAGGGACTCGTGATCCTCGACGTGGCCGCCCTCCTGCCGCAAACGCGCGATCGCGTGGTCGATGGACTCGCGCACGACGCTCCACCGCGACGACTCCACGGTCTCGGGCGGTGAGAAGCTCGACGCCTCCGCGGACTCCGCGAGCGAGGCGACGACGTAGGCGAGCGGGTCGCGCACATCCCGCGGACGGGGCCGACGGACCCGACCCGCAGGCGCGACGGGCGCCGCTGCGACCACGGCCGCGACAGGCGCCGCTGCGACCACGGCCGCGACAGGCGCCGCCGCGACAGGCGCCGCCGCGACAGGCGCCGCCGCGACGGGCGTCGCCGCCACAGGGGCGGTGATGGGCGCCGGCGCCGCAGCCGGTTCGGGCGCCGAGGCC
>CAIKNO010000475.1 GCA_903828805.1 uncultured Sandaracinus sp.
CTCGCCGCCCGTCTGCTGGGCGGCCGCGCCGCATGGCAACGGGTGCGCGACGACGCCCGGGCAGGCGCGTCGGCGGCCGCCTCGCTGCGTCGCGATCCGGCCGCGCTCGCGGCGCTCCTGACCGCGGCGCTGGCCGTCGGGCTCGCGGCCCTCTCGACCTGGATGCTCGAGCCGTGGGCGTGGGACGCGGTCGGATACCACCTGCCGATCGTCCACGACGCCCTGCAGACCGGCACGCTGCGCGAGGTCCCGACGAGCGTCATCTACGTCAACTGCTACCCGCGCCTCATCGACGTCTTCTTCATCGCATGGCGGCTCTCGCTCGAGACCGACGCGTGGATCGAGCTCGGCCAGCTCCCGTTCGGGATCGGCGCCGTGGTGGCCATCGCCACGCTCGCCGCCCGGGCGGGCGTCCCTGCGCCGCGCGCGGTGGCGTTCGCGTCGCTCTGGCTGGCCGTCCCCACCGTCATGCTCGAGCTCGCGACGAACTACGTCGACGTGGCGGTCGGCGCGTTGACCTTGATGGCCTTCACCCTCGCGACCGGCCCCTTGCGGCACGGCGCGCCGCTGGTCGCGGGGCTCGCGGCGGGACTCCTGCTCGGGAGCAAGCCCTCTGCGCCGCCCATCGCCGGCCTCGTGATGGCGGTGCTCGCCGTCCGCGCCATCGCGTCGCGCGCGCTGCCGGGAGGCGCGCTCGGGATCGCCCTCGGCCTCGGGGTCGGCGTCTGGAAATACCTCGAGAACATCGTCCGCTGGGGCAACCCGATCTGGCCCGCCCACGCGCGCATCGGCCCGATCACGCTGCCCGGCAAGGTGTTCATGGGCGAGCTCGCGTCGAGCGGGCTGCGCGAGCCGTACCGATCGATGGGCTGGGCCCGGCGGATCCTGGCGTCCTGGACCCTCTGGCCCGAGGCGTGGGTCTACGACATGCGGATCGGCGGGTTCGGCCCGCTCTTCACGTTCGGATTGCTGCCCCTCGTGGTCGTGGTGCTCGCCGCGGCCGTGCGCTCCCCGGGCGTGCGCGACCGCCTGCGCCCGGTGGCCCTGCCGGCGGCCCTCTTGACGGCGGCCGCCCTCGCGAGCCCCGGCGCGTTCTGGGCCCGCTACACGTGCGCCGTGCCGGGCGCATGGCTCGCGGTCTCGATGGCCGCGGCGCTGGGCTCGCCCCGGTGGGCGCGTCGCCTCGGCGAGGGCCTCTTCGTCGGCCTGGCGCTGCTCGGGATCGCGGTGTGCTGGCGGGGCTTCACGACCGGAGGCCCGAGCCTCCTCGAGATCGCCGCGATGCCCCAGGAGGCGCGCGCGACGGCCTACGCGCTCGACGACCAGGAGGCCGACTGGCAGGCCGCCCGCGGCCGTCTGCGCCCCGGCGAGGCCTTCGGGTACGACTGGAGCTATGGCCTGCCCGGGCGGCTCTGGAATCCCGATGGGCGGAGCCGCGTGGTGTTCCTGCGCACGCCGGCGCCGCCGCTCGACGCCCTGCTCGCGTGGTCGAGCCGGGAGCGCGTGCGCCTCATGGCGCTCGGCGAGGGGCCGACCGGCGATGCCGACCTCGCCCGCGCCCACCCGGAGCATTTTCGCGAGCTGTTCCGGAGCCATTACCCGGAGTGGCAGCCCTGCGCGGTGTTCGAGCGGATCTCCCCGATGCGCTGACCGGGGGCACCACCGCGGGGATCGTCGTGTCGGCGGGGCGCGTCGATGGGCCGCGCCCCCGGGACCGGCCTCACGGCGCGGGCTGGACCTCGGGCCGCGGGGGCACTAGCCCTGCGCACCATGACGACCGACGCGACGAAGTCTCCTCCCCTCTCGGACCGGGCATTCCTGCTCGCCAACGCGGTCGTCAGCGCCGTCGCGGTCGCCGTGCTGGGCTGGATCCTGGTGCTCCGCGAGCCCGGCGGCGACGCGGGCGCCCTCGCGTTCATGCCCGCCGTGAACGCGACGCTCAATGGCCTCTCGGCGTCCTGTCTCGTCGCGGGGTGGCTCGCGGTGCGAAGCCGCCGGCTCGCCCTGCACCGCGCGCTGATGCTCGCGGCGTTCGGATGCTCGGCCGTGTTCCTCGTCGGCTACCTGACCTACCACTTCGTGCACGGCGACACGCGCTTCCCAGAGGAGAACCCGCTGCGCGGCCTCTACCTCGGCGTGCTCGGCTCACACGTCGTGCTCTCGATCGCGGCGCTGCCGATGATCCTCACGACGTTCTGGTTCTCCCTCACGGGCCAGATCGCGCGGCACCGGCGCATCGCCCGCTGGACGCTGCCCATCTGGCTCTACGTGTCGGTGACCGGCGTCGTGGTCTTCCTCATGCTCCGCGCTGCGGTCGGCTGAACCCGCGTTCCGCGGCGTGCCCGTCCGGGCCGCGTTCCGCACCGCCAAGACGACGAGGCCCCCGGGCGCAAGCGCTCGGAGGCCTCTCGTGCATGGGTCACGGCCGCGCGTGCGGCCGAGGCACGCTCAGTTGCAGACCGGGCTCATGAGCCCGATGTGGTCGCAGTGCGTCGCGGCGTCGGAGGCCGCCGCCGTGAGGTGGTAGAGGCGGCAGGCGAACGAGTCGCCCGAGGTGGTCGCGGTGCTGTAGGCCGGCGTCGTGGCGAAGCCCGCGCACTCGGTCATGCAGGCGGCCGCGTCCGCGTAGACGCTGTTGTCGCCGGTGCAGGCGTGAAGCGCGACGGCACAGAAGCCCTCGCAGTCGTTGCCGCACACGCCCGAGCCGCCGGGGCCCGCGTGCATGCAGTGGGTCGCCGGGTCGCCCGCGGCCGCGCCGGCGTGGTAGGTGCGGCAGCCGACGGTGTTGCCCGCCATGTCCGCCGCGGTGCCGACGGGGAGGCCCGCGCAGACCGCGAGGCAGCTGTCCATCGACGTGTACATCGCGTTGGCGCCGGTGCAGGCGCCCATCACGGCCGTGCAGTACGCCGCGCACGTGGGGGCCGCAGGCGCGCCCGCGTCGACATCCCCGCCGCCGGCGTCCACATCGCCGCCGCCGGCGTCCACATCGCCGCCGCCGGCGTCCACATCACCGCCACCCGCGTCGACGTCGCTGTTGCTGCTGCCGCATCCGACGGCCAAGGCCGCCACCAAGAAAAGGAACTGACGCATCGTGAGCAACCCCTGTGAGAGGGCGACCCGCCTCGGGTCGCCGGCGCGGAAGGTAGGGGATGGTGGGCGCGCAGTCCACTCGGGCGCCTTCTCTGCGTCGTCGGAAGCCGGCACGGGCCGACCATGCGGCCGGCCATCCTGCCGCGTCAGAGCACGTGCCAGATGTTCTGCGCGTAGTCGCGGATCGTCGCGTCGCTCGAGAAGCGGCCCATGCGCGCCACGTTGTGCAGCGCCATCCGCGTCCAGCCCTCGCGGTCGAGGAAGGCCTGCTCGGCGCGGCGCTGCGTCTCGACGTACGCGGCGAAGTCCGCGAGCAGGAGGAATCGGTCGTGCTCGAGCAGGGACTGCACCACCGGCCGGAAGCACGCGGGCTCGTCGGGGCTGAACGTCCCGTGCCCGATGGCGTCGAGCACCGCACGCACCCTCGGATCGGTCTGGTAGATCCGCCCCGGCTGGTAGCCGTTCTGCACCGTGTGGTGCACCTCCTCCGCGGTGAGCCCGAAGATGAGCATGTTCTCGGCGCCGACCGCGTCGGCGATCTCGACGTTCGCGCCGTCGAGCGTGCCGATCGTGACCGCCCCGTTCATCGCGAACTTCATGTTCCCGGTGCCCGACGCCTCCCAGCCCGCGGTGCTGATCTGCTCGCTCAGATCGGCCGCCGGGATCAGGCGCTCGGCGAGCGAGACCCGGTAGTTCGGCACGAAGAAGACCCGCAGGTGATCGCGGCAGTCCGGATCCTCGTTGACCGTCCGGGCGACGGCGTGGATGAGGTGGATGATCCGCTTGGCCATGTCGTACGCGCTCGCGGCCTTGCCGCCGAAGAGCACCGTCCGAGGCGCGAGGGGCAGCTCGCCGGCCTTGATCCGCAAGTACGAATGAACGACGTGCAGCACGTTGAGCAGCTGCCGCTTGTACTCGTGGATGCGCTTGATCTGGACATCGAAGAGCGAGTCCGGATCGCACCGGAACCCGTGCTCCCGCTCGAGGAACGAGGCGAGCCGGACCTTGTTCGCCTGCTTGATGGCGGCGAAGCGCGCGAGGAACGCCGGATCGTCCGCGTGCGCATCGAGGGCGCGCAGCTGCTCGAGGTCCGTCACCCAGCCGTCGCCCCCCGTCACCTCGGTGACCAGCGCGGCGAGCTCGGGGTTGCACTGCTGGATCCACCGGCGCGGCGTCACGCCGTTCGTCTCGTTGCGGAACTTGCCCGGGAAGAAGCCGTCGTACTCGGGGAACATCCGCTCCCGCAGCAGCCGCGAGTGCAGCGCGCTGACGCCGTTCACCGAGAAGCTGCCGACGATCGACAGGTTCGCCATCCGCACGTGCGGCTGCGGCCCGCGATCCACGATGGCCATCTTCGCGACGGCCTCCTGATCGCCCCGCGTGCGCTCGTTCACCTCGAGGGCGAGGCGACGGTCGATCTCGCGGATGATGTCGAGCTGCCGCGGCAAGAGACGATCGAGCAGGTGCACGGGCCACGTCTCGAGGGCCTCGGGCATCAGCGTGTGGTTCGTGTAGGCGAACGCGCGCTGGGTGATCGACCAGGCCCGCTCCCACGTGAACAGGTGCTCGTCCATCAGCAGCCGCATCAGCTCGGCGACGGCGAGCGCGGGGTGCGTGTCGTTCAGCTGGAAGACGTTGTGATCGGGCAGGTCGTCGAGCGAGCAGAAGCGCGCGAGGTGCCGCGTGACGGCGTCCTGGAGCGACGCGCTGACGAAGAAGTACTCCTGGCGGAGGCGCAGCTCCTTGCCCGGCGGCCCGGAGTCGTTCGGATAGAGCACGCGCGAGATGTTCTCCGCGAGCGTGCGGCGGTGCACCGAGCCGAAGTGGTCGCCGTGGTTGAACGCCGCCAGATCGAACTCGCGCACGGGCCGGGGCGACCAGAGGCGCAGCGTGTTGACCACGCCGTTGCCGTACCCGGGGACCGGGATGTCGTGCGCCTCGGCGATGACGTCCTGCGTGTCCACCCACGCGTAGAACGTGCGCCCGGTCGGATCGAGGCGAGGCTCGACCCGCCCCTCGAAGCGGACGGTGAAGGTGGTCTCGGTGCGCGCGGTCTCCCAGGGCGAGCCGTGCAGCAGCCAGGTGTCGGGCTCCTCGACCTGCTGCCCCCCGACCACCGCCTGGCGGAACATGCCGTAGTCGTAGCGGATGCCGTAGCCCGTCCCCGCGATGCCGAGGGTCGCCATGGAGTCGAGGAAGCACGAGGCGAGGCGGCCGAGGCCGCCGTTTCCGAGCCCCGGATCGGCCTCGAGCTCGCAGAGCTCCGCCCAGTCCACGCCGAGCTCCCCGAGGGCGCCCCGCACGTCGTCCTCGAACCCGAGGTTCATCACCGCGTCGCGGAGCAGCCGGCCCGGCAGGTACTCCATCGAGAGGTAGTAGACCCGCTTCTGCCCGCGATCCCACTGGGCCTTCGTCGTCGCGAGCCACTGATCGGCGACCCGGTCGCGCACCGCGAGCGCCACCGCGTGGAACACGTCGACGGGCGTCGCACGGTACTGATCGCGGACCCGTGTCCGCGCGAGGTGATGGACGACGGAGGCCTTGAACGAGGCGCGGTCCGTCGCGAGCGGGGCGCCGGGGATGGGCTCGAGGATCTTCATGGCCGGACCAGACTGCTCGCGGGGCGTGACTCAGGCAAGCGGGACGTTCGGGCGAAGCCCCCCTCTGGCGCCGCCGGAGCGAAGGCCGCATCCTCGTGCGGTTGCGCTTCCCTTGGCTCGATGGAGGTCCCGTGCACCGTGTGTTGACC
>CAIKNO010000476.1 GCA_903828805.1 uncultured Sandaracinus sp.
CGCCGCAGGGGCCGCGCTCCGGGCCGCGGCCCGTGCCGCCGGGGAGGGTCGTTCCGCCGCCGGAGCCGCGACCGCGACCGCCGCCGAGAGCGCGGCCGAGGCCCGCGGCCGGGCGCGGCGCGCGAGGGCATCGGCCTGACGACGCGTCGCGGCATCGGTCAACGAGAGCGTGGCGACCGCCTCGGCGAGCCGGAGGGCCTCGGCAGGATCGCTCGAGAGCAATCCGTCCGCCCGAGACAAGTTCTGGGTCGCGAACTGCGCAGCGGCCTGGCGAACCTCGGGACGGGCGCGGAACGGGCTCTGCGCAGGCAGCGCGTCGAACGCGAGGCATGCGCCGGCGGCATCCCCCGAGCGCATCGCGGAGAGGCCCCGACCGAACGCGTCGGACTCCCCCTGCTCGCGCTGGGCGTCGTCCCGGCACGACGTGGCCGAGGCATCGCCCGGCAGCGCGACCAGCGCCTGCTCGGCATGCTGGCGCGCCGCATCGAACTGGCCGGCGTTGAGCGCGGCACGGCAGGACGCCACCGATCGGGTGGCCGACTCGGTCGCGGCCGCGCCGGTGAGGGCCGCCCCCCCCGCCGCCGCGAGCGAGGGGCCCGCCGCCGCAGGAATGGTGCCGGTCGCCGCAGGCAATGCGCCCGGAGCCCCGGCCGTCGGTCCGAGCGACACGACGGTCGTCGGCGGACTGCCCGACATCGCCACCACG
Organism: uncultured Sandaracinus sp.; assembly: GCA_903828805.1. Taxonomy (GTDB): domain Bacteria; phylum Myxococcota_A; class Polyangia; order Polyangiales; family Sandaracinaceae; genus Sandaracinus. The sequence goes on from CAIKNO010000476.1 coordinate 707, forward strand.
GCGCCACCGATCAGCGCGAGGCCGACGATGCCCGCGGCCACGAGCATCGGGGTCCGGTTCGGGCCGCGCGAGGGCAGGGACACGGCGTCCATCTGCATCGTGCGGTCGGCCTCGAACACGAACGACTCGCCCGCCCCGACGAAGCGAAACCGGACCTGGCCCAGCTCCACGACATCGCCCGGCGTGAGGACGGCGTCCTCCACGTCCGCGCCGTTGAGACGCGTCCCGTTGGCGCTGCCGAGATCCGAGAGGCGAAGCGTGCCGCCTTCGGAGCGCACCTGCGCGTGCTCGCGGGAGATCGAGCGGTGGTTGACCCAGACCTCGAGCTCCTCGGCCCGGCCGATCCGCGTGACCGGACGCCGCAGCGAGAACTCCGCCCCGGGGGCCGGCGGCGACATCATCACGAGGCGCGCCGGCAACGACGCGGCCGAGTCCGCGCTGCCCGGAGGACCGGAGTCACGCGACGCGACGGCACCCGCGCCCGGCGCAGGAGCGGCGGGCCGGGCGGACGGGACCGCGGGCGCCGGGACAGGTCCTGCCCCCCCGCCATCGGCCGCGACGGCCGCGGCGCCGTCCTCCAGTTGGAGGGAGATCTGATACTCGCCGATCCCGACCTGGTCGCCGGCCTGCAGCGTGGTCTCGGCGGAGATCTTCTTCCCGTTGACCTTGACGCCGTTGTAGGAGCCGAGGTCCTCGATGACGAAGTTCGCTCCGTCACGGCGGAGCTTGGCGTGACGCCGCGACACGTTCCGCTCGGTGAGGCGGATCGTATTGCCTTCCTTGCGTCCGATCGTGACCTCGTCACGGACCAAGGGAACGGGGAAGGTCTTGCCTTCCTCGTCAGCGATCACGAGTTTGAACATCCCAGCCAAGTACGGACTCTCTCGGTAGGTGGGTGGCAAGGATGCGGGGTGCGGGCCTCGCATGTCAACGACGGCAAGCACGGGCACCGCGACATCGCCTCCGATGGAGCCTCCGAGCACGCGGAAGCTTGGGTCCGGCGCGCGTCCGTGGGAGCCTCGGGGCGTGACGAACCGAGCGCGCGCCCGGGCAGGCTGGCTGCTCCTGGCCGCGGCCTGCGAAGGGCCGCTGCCCACCCCTCCGACCCGGGACGGCGGCCTTCGCCCGGAGATCGAGGCGTCGGTTCCCAGCCCGGATGCAGGGTACGAGCGCCCCGTCGGCGGGCCGCGACTTCCTCCTGCGGACCTCGAGGTGGTCCTCCCGTACCTCGGTCCAGAGGTCGCGCTGACCCTCGACGCCGTCGCCGACACGGGCGTGCTCGACCTGGTGTTGTCCATCGACACGACCGGCAGCTTCGGCGGGGAGATCGACGCGCTGCAGGCCGACCTCGAAGATCGCATCGTGTCCTCGCTCGCCGGAAGGGTCCCGAGCCTCGCGGTGGCCGTGGGCCGCTTCGAGGACTTCCCACTGACCCCGTTCGGCGCCGACGAGGACCGGCCGTTCACCCTGCTGACGCCGATCACCACCGATCTGACGCGGGTGCGGGCCGCGGTCGCATCGCTCGACCGCCCCCTCGGGCGCGGAGGCGACGAACCGGAGGCCGGCGCGGAGGCGCTCTGGCAGATCGCGACCGGGCGCGGCTACGAGATCGACGGGCGGGTCCTCGTCGCACCCTTCGGGGGTCGCGCCGCCCTCGGCGGGGGCACCCTCGGCGGCGTCGGATTCCGTGCCGATTCGCTCCGTGCGGTCGTGCACGTGACGGATGCCCTCTCGCACGTGCCCAGCGACTACGCCGGCGCGTTCCCCGGCACCCACACGCTCGCCGAGGCCGCGGCCGCGCTGCGCGCCCTCGACGTCCGCGCGGTCTCGATCGTGTCCGGGCCCCGTCCTCGCGCCGAGCTCGAAGGCCTCGCGATCGAGACGGGCGCGACGATCACGCCCGACGAGGGGCGCTGCCCGACGGGCCGGTCGGGCGCCTTTCGCCCGGCCGTCGGGGGGACCTGCCCGCTCGTGTTCGACATCGACAGCGACGGCGCCGGCCTCTCGGACGCCCTCGTGGACGCGCTCGACGGTCTGCTCGACGGCGTCGCCTGGCGGGAGGTCTGGGGGGAGGCCGAAGACGATCGCCTCGGGTTCGTCGGGGAGGTCGTCGCCACGGCCGCGCGCCCCGCGGACGGCACCGCCCCGCCTTCGACGGCCGACCTCCGCCCGGCGGGAGACGGAGTGGCCGACACCTTCCTCGGGGTCCGCGCGGGCACCGAGGTCGAGTTCCGCGTCACGCTCCGGAACGAGCACGTGCCGCCGGCCGACTACGACCAGACCTTCCGCGTGGTGGTCCGGCTCGTCGGCGACGGCCGCGTGCTGAACACGCGCACGGTCCGCGTGATCGTCCCGCGCGGACGCCTCGACGGAGGCTGAGCGCGGACGGGCCCCGTCAGGCCGACGGCCCGACGAGGCGCGCGAGTTCGCGGGCCTTTCCGACGATCCCCGCGAGCGAGATCGTCGCGAGCGCGCCCGACACGAGGCTGCCGACCGACCCGAGCCAGGGCGCGGTGCCGGACGCCGCGAGCAGGAGACCGAGCGCGGGGAAGAACAGGATGGTGAAGCCGAGCGGCCCCTCGACGTGCCTCGACGCGCCGACGCCCCACGCGGCCGCGCCGCACGCCCCGAGCGCGAGCAGCGCCACGAGCGCGAGGCGGGTCGCGAGGTCGCCCCCACCGCGCTCCATCGCGGAGGTCACGACCGATGCCCCGCGCGGCAGCATGCGTCCCTCGACCCGCACGTGCTCGAGCTCGGAGGCAGGCATCTGACGCAGCGTGTGATCGTTGTCGGGCTCGAGCATCACGACGATGTGGCCCTCGTCGATGCGCACGGCGAAGTCGGCCGGACGACCGTCCTCCACGTAGCGGGGCGAGGTGATGGTCCCCCGCTCCGTGGCGACCTCGAGCGGCCGGGCGCGCGCCTCCCCATCGAGCACCCTCACGGTGCCGGTGAAGGCGCGATCCGACTCCTGGCGCTGGCTCACCGTCTCGAAGGCGCTGCGCCAGAACGTGACCTCGGCGAGGGTCCGGGACCCCGGCACCCGACGATGGAACGCGCCGGTCGCGATGAACGAGAGGCCGAGCACCGTCGCGAGGACGACGTGCATCAGCGGGCCCATCATCGAGGCGGAGGCCTGCAAGCGCGACGTCCGCGCGCGGGCCGCGTCCTGCAGGGCCCCGTCGAGTCCGAGCGTCGAGAGCATGGGCGGCAACACGTGCGCCACCGCCAGGCCGGCGATCTCCCCGGCGAGCGCGCCCGAGAACGCGCCGGCGCCCTCGGCCCCCGCGAAGGCGTCCTCGAACGCCCGCGGGATCCCACCGAGCGCCCGGGAGGGCTCGTGGAGGATCGCGGCTGTCGACACGCCGAGCAGCGCCAGCACCGCGACGACCGAGAACCACCCCACGAGCGTGACGCCCCCCGTGCCCGCCCGGCCCGAGGCGAGCCACGCGAGCACGCCCGCGAGCACCGCGACGCCGATCGTCAAGAGCCCTTCGTTGCCCGGTGACAGCTGCGCCGACGCGTCCATCAACGCCCCGCCGTGCGCACCGCCCACCCACGCCAGCGCGGCGATCGGCAACAACACCGTGACGCCCTGCCCGAGCGCCCGGAGGATGGGCGAAGGGTCAGCCGAGAGCCGCGCCCCGAGCGTGCCCCGCGCGGCGCGGCCGGCTTGACCGGGCGGCGCGCTGCGGGCGAGCAGCGTCTCGGCGTAACGCACGGGCAGCAGCAACGCCCCGAACAACCACAACCACGCGAGGGCCCCGGCCCCGCCCAGCGCCACCGCCGTCGCCGCCGACACGGCCGCGGCGCTTCCCCACGTCGCGGTCAGCGAGAAGACGACGGCCGTCGCGGGAGGCATGACCCCGCCCGCCGTGGCGTCGTCCGCGAAGCAAGCCCGGAACCCCTCGCGGAGCCGGACCGCCTGAGGAGCGCGGAGAAGAAACGTCAGGACCAGGGCGCCGAGCGCGAAGGCCGGCCCGACCACCCAGGCCCAGAGGCCGTCGCGCAGCGTGTCGATGGAGTGCATGGAAGGGCGCAGTTGTACCGGCAACCGATGCCCGGGCCAATGCGACGCGTGCACGGGACCCCATGACGGGCGGGGTTCGCGCGGGTATGGTGCGCGCCGTGCGGTCGGACGGCGGAACGAGGACGGTGGTCGCGCTCGCGGCGATGGTGGTGGTGGTCGCGGGTCTCCGGCTCGCGGCCTCGTTCTGCCTGCCCGTCGTGACGGCGCTGCTGCTCGCCGTCATCTCCGCGCCCATGGTGAAGCTGCTCGAGCGCCGCGCGGGCATGCGCCCGTCGTTGGCCATCCTGCTGACGCTCGCCCTCGACATGGGCGTGCTCGTCGCGCTCGCGGCGTTGCTCGCGGGGTCGTTCTCGGGCTTCGAGCAGAAGATCCCGGTCTACCAGGAGCAGTTCCGACCGCGGCTCGAGGAACTGCTCGGTGCCCTGCGGCGCCTGGGCCTCGCGGTCGACGCGAGCGCCTTCGATCCGTTCCGCGATGCCACGGCGCTGATGGACGTCGTGTCCGAGGTGCTCCGCGCCCTGACCCAGTTCGTGTCCAACGCGCTGCTCGTGGTGTTGCTGCTCGCGTTCATGCTCTTCGAGATGCGGCCGCTCACCGAGAAGCTGACGTTGATGCTCGGGCGCAAGAACCCGCAGCGAGCGCGCCTGACCCGCGCGGTCCGCGAGCTGCAGCGGTACCTCGTGATCAAGACGTGGCTCTCGCTGCTGACGGGCCTGCTGAGCGGACTCTGGCTCGCCGCGTGCGGCGTGGACTACCCGCTGCTCTGGGGCCTGCTGACCTTCTTCGCGAACTACATCCCGTCCGTCGGACCCGCGATCGCGCTCGTGCCGCCCTTCTTGATCGCGTGGCTGTCCCACGACCTGCGCACGGCCGGCGCGGTCGCCGCGGGGTACTCGCTCATCGCCGCGGGCATCGGGAACGTGATCGAGCCGCGCACGCTGGGGCGACGCCTGGGCCTCTCGATGCTCGCGATCTTCGTCTCGATGCTGTTCTGGGGTTGGCTCTGGGGCCCGGTGGGCGCGCTCTTCGCGGTGCCCTTGACGATGATGCTGCGGGCGGGTCTCGAGATCGACGAGAGCACCCGCTGGATCGCGGTGCTGATCGGCTCGACCGAGTACGTCGAACAGCGGCGGGCCGAGTGGGGCTGGCGGCCGATCGAGGAGAGCGACGAGGCGCCCGCGGCCACGCCCAAGCGCAGGCTGGACGATGAGGGCTGAGCCCACCCGTCCGCGCTGGCGCTTCGCCGGCGTGCTCCGCGCGAGCGCCGCGCTCTCGCTGCTCCTCTCGACCCATGGATGCGCGCCTTCCTGCGGCGAGGGGACCCGGGCGTCGGACGGCGTCTGCGAAGGCGACGCGAGGATGTGGGTGAGGGTCCCGCTGCCCGCGGGCACCCCGATCGTGATCGGCCAGGGGATGCACGGCCCGCTCTCGCACCAGGGCGCGGACGCCCACGCCCTCGACTTCGCCGGCCCCGAAGGGACGCCGGTCTCGGCCGCGCGGGACGGTGTGGTCGTCGCCCGGCGCAGCGACTCGACGACGGGCTGCGGGATGCCGGGCTGCGCGGGCGATGCGAACTACGTGGTGATCGACCACGGGGACGCGACGTTCGGGCGGTACTGGCACCTGATGCCGGGCGGCGTCGACGTGGAGGTCGGGGACGTCGTCTGCGAGGGCGAGCCTCTCGGGCGCATGGGACAGACGGGATACGCCGTCGGTCCGCACCTGCACTTCGACGTCGTCGATCCGCTGGGCACGACGCTGCCGCTCGCGTTCGAAGGGCTCGATCCGGGCGTCGACGGCTGGCTCTGGGAGGGCGCAGGGGGCGCGTCGAGCAGCGTCGCGCCAGGGTTCTGCGAGGCCTCCACCCTGCCCTCGACCTGCCCCGAGGGACTCTTCGGGTTCCTCGGCGTGCCCCGTCTCGAGGGGGCGCCGTGCGGGCTCGCCGCGCGCGATCAGGACCACTGGGTGCAGGGCACCGCGCCGGGCGCGTCCCGCGCCGCGCTGAGCCGTTACTCGGACGTGCGCGGCGAGTGGATCCACGAATGCGCGGAGGTCACGCCCGACGGGTCGTTCCGCATGCCGCTCCGGTGGCCGAGCGCCGAGCACGGCCGGGTCACCCGTTACCTGATCGCCCCGGCGACGGAGTCCGGGCCGTGTCGGCCGACGGCCAGCTCGGGCGTCTCGGTGACCCTGCACCTGCGGTGAAGGGCCGCGGTCGGTCAGCGCATCACGTAGAGGACGTGCGGGTACGGCAGGATGTCCACCATCGCGTGGCGCTTCACGTCGAAGCCGAGCCGGCCGAGCAAGGCGCCGAGTTCGTCGGTGCTCCAGTAACGTGGCGGCGACGACGGCGACATCGCGAGGTCGAGGGCGTGCGCGAAGAGGCGCTGCCACGCCGGCTCGGTGTCGAGATCCTTCACCAGCAACACCCCGCCCGGCGCGAGGCTCCCGCGCACCTCGCGGAGCAAGCCCTCGACCGCATCGAACGGCACGTGGTGCACGACGTCGAGCATGTAGACGGCGTCGAAGCGCTGCTCCGCGCGGAGCTCGGTCGCGTTCTGCACGTGGAAGAACGCGTTCGAGAGCCCGAGGGTCCGCGCAGCCTCCCGGGCCATCTCGATCCGGCGGGCGCTCAGGTCGAAGCCGTGCACCTCGAGCTCGGGGTGCATCTGCGCGTAGTACAGCGCGAAGAGCCCGAACCCGCAGCCGATGTCCAGCACCCGCCCTCGATGAGGCAGGTACTGCCCGATCTCGTCGAGGAAGCGCTGCCGGAAGATCTTGAAGCGCCCCCACGAGTATCCGCGCACGATGGGATCGCGGTACGCCCCGATGACGCGCTGCATCGCGACCGGACCGGGCACGGACGGGCGGCCCGCTGCGGCCGTGCCGGGGCTTCCAGGCTGAGACGAAGGCGCCATCGGGAGCGCAGCGTGCACCGAAGGTCCAAGCGCGCAAGCGTCGCCGGGGCTTTCCCGTTCCCCGGGCCCACCCGGAGACGGCCCTCGCACCCGGGGCCGCGCGGGTGTGTATAGTCGAGCCCCCTCCGGGTTCCGATCATGTCTTTGCCCACCCCGCCGACAGACCGCGTGCGCCCCGCGGCCCCACCGCCGCCCGCACCTGCCCCAAACGCCCGTGCCGGCACCGAGGCGAGCTCCGCGGCCGCGGTGGACCTCGTCGGATGGACGACGGCTGCGATGGCGGTGGCGCTCTGCGCGCTCTACAGCCTGCCCGCGACGGGGCTCTCGGCGGGCACGCTCGCGGTGTACTGGACGCTCGGGGCCGGGAGCGTGGGCGTCGCCCTGCTCCGCGGCCGCCATCACCGCCCGCGGGCGCTCGCCCTGGTCTCCACGTGGTTCCTCGCGGGCGCCGCGGCGGTGGTCGCACAGGGCTTCACGGGCGGGCAGCTCGTCCTGCTGGTCGCGACGTACCTCGGCGGGCTCTTCCTCGGGCAGCGCGCGGCCGTCGGGCTCCTGGTCGCCTCCATGGTGACCTACCTCGGCGCCGGCGCCCTCCACATCACCGGCCTCGCGCCGCCGCCGCCGATGGGCGCGACGGACCTCGACGCGCCGTTCGCGTGGTCCGTGGCCATCGCGACCTTCGTCGCGGTCGGAGGGATGACCGTCGTCGCGCTCCTGCTGGTGCTCGACCGCCTGAAGTCGGTGGCCGATGCGAGCCGGCGTCTCTCGACCGTCTCGACGCTGATGCGGGATGCGGTGCTGCTCACGGACCTCGAGGGGCGCATCACCTGGGTCAGCGATAGCTTCACGAAGCTCACGGGATTCGGGCTCGAAGAGGTCGCGGGGAAGAAGCCCGGCGCGGTGCTGCAGGGTCCGGAGAGCGACCCCGAGGCGAGCCGAACGATGGGTCGGCACGTGGCCCGGCGGGAGGACTTCGACGCGACGGTCCTGAACTATACGAAGTCGGGGCGGCAGTACTGGACGGACATCGAGGCCCGGGTGCTGCGCGACGAACGCGGCATGGCCGAGGGGTTCACCTCGATCCAGCGCGAGTGCACCGAGCGGATCCTGATCGAGCACCGAGTCGTCCTGCAGCGCGATCTCTCTCGGCTCTTCCAGAGTGCCGACCGGGTCGACGACGCCCTCGAGGAGGCCGTGCGGCTCCTCGCCGGCGTTCCCGGCGTGCGGAGCGCCCGGCTGTGGAGGGTCTCGGCAGACGGCCAGACCCTGCGCTGCGTCCGCACGGTGACCCCGAGGGCCGACGCCGGGCTCGAGACGGTGTGCCGAACCTCCGGCGACGCCTTCGTCGCGTGCGATTCGAGCTGTCCGAAGGACGCGGCGCCAGACCTCGCCCACGAGGCGTGGCGCACCGGCGCGGCGGCGCGGAGCGACGCGCTGGGATCCCCCGACGAAGGCGAATCCCAGGCCGCGATGCGCGCCGCGGGCATCGGCTCGGGCACCGCCCTGCCGATGCGGGGACCGGGCGGCGTGCTCGGCGTCGTCGAAGTGCTCGGCAGCCGATTCTTTCCCGGCCACGACTCGGTGGAGCGGCGCCTCACGCCGGTCGCGGAGAAGCTCTCGCTCTTCATCCAGCGCGGCGAGGAGCGCGCCCGCTTCGAGTGGATGTTCCAGCACGCACCCGATGCGCTGCTGCGGGTCGATGCCCAGGGGCTCATCGAAGGCATGAACCTGCGCGCGGTCACGCTCTTCGGGGCCGACGCGATGGCGGGTGGGACCGCCGAGGCCCTGCTCGGGCGAGGGTTCCTCCGCGCCGCCGCCGCCGGCCGGGACGGCGCGACGTTCATGGTGCGGCTCGACGGCGACGCGGCGCGTGACCTCGAGGCGAGCGCGGTCCGCATGCCTGCGGGCGCGAGTCAGGGATGGCTGGTCGCGGTGCGCGACACCACCGAGCGGC
>CAIKNO010000477.1 GCA_903828805.1 uncultured Sandaracinus sp.
GCAGTGCTTCGGCCCGACGTGCAACACGTCGGTCGCGATCACGGTTCGCGACGCGTTCCTGCGCATCCCCCCCCAGCACGAGTACGCGGTCGAGACGCTTGCGAATAGCGAGTACGACCGCTTCGGCATCATCCGGACGGAGTCGCGCACCTACCTGCGCGGCGGCCTGGACCGCTCGAATCTCGGGCGGCACTGCGACGCCAACACCGATTGCGATCCGGGCTGCGATCCCGAGTCGCTCGATCCGGTCGCCTGTGAGCTCACCTGCGACACCGAGCAGCATGTCTGTGTCGGCGGTCTCTCGAACGAGCTCGGCGAGACCGACTACCTGACCTACTACCGTCTCCGGCACAACTTCTACAGCGACTCGCTGACCGACCAGGAGTGCATCGCCGACTGGCAGTGCAGCGAGCGCTACGAAGCCGGTGGCGTGACGACCGAGGGCCAAGGCGGCTCGGTGTGTGACCAGCACGCTCGCCGATGCACCATCCCGAACAACGCCCGCCCGATCCGCTCGGTGCACTACACGCTGAGCGCGGGTTACCCGACGTACCTCGTGCGCAGTGCGTTCGAACTGGTCGGCCGCTGGAACGTGGCGTTCATGCGCGGCAACCGCGAGCAGCGTCAGGGCCGTGAAGACACTCGCCTCGGCACCACCACGCCGGCTCCGGCGACGGGCGCGCCGGTGGCCTGTCAGGGCGCCGATCCGACGCAGTACTGCTACTGCAATGGCACGTTCGTCGCGCCCGAGGTCAACCCCTCGACGATGACCTGCACCTACCAGACGAACCTCTTCGTTCGGCCCGAGGCCCGCGGCGAGGAAAACCCCTACCAGTGCTGGATCGAGGGTCCGGACGACCTGGCGAGCCCCACGGACTTCTCCTCGTACGACACCGACGCGGATGGCAATGGGAAGCCGGACGTGTACGGTTATCGCTTCGTCGGTCCCGAGTGCATGCTCGTGCTCGACGTGAACGCGTGCGATCACGTGCCCGGCAACGAGTGCCAGCAGCTCGGCGACCTCCGCTACCAGTTCTTCAACTACGTGAGCGGCGCGGCCTCGGGCTTCTGCGGCGTCATGCAGCCGAACCAGGATCCCGTGACGGGCGAGGCGATCATCTCGCCCGTCAACATGGGCGGACAGTGCCTCGACGGCATCTCGCAGCAGGCCCTCAACATCTGGCCGATCCTCCGCGGCGAGGAACCCGCCGATCCGCTCTTCCAGGGCGAAGAGATCCGGGAGTACTTCGCACGGTTGGGGCGCGTGCACGCTCCGATCGGCCTGGCGCCCGGCGCACAGGCCGCGGCGACCGGCGGTGGCGCGCGTCCCGCGATCCCCGCCGATCTTCTGCGGCATTTCGAGGACAACATCGTCGCCAACCTCGGCACCACCCGTGACCTCCACGGTCCCGACGCCCGGGCGCGGATCCTGAGCGACCGACTCGGTGGCGTGCGTGGAACGGCGCTCGAGCACCGGCTCGTGGATGGCATCGCGGGTGAGGCGTATGGCGCACTTGCCTCGAGCCCCCAGGACGCCATCGTCGCCCAGCAGCTCGGCGCGGCCGGCATCCCGTCGGACCTGATGCCGCGCGGTGGGGCTGCGCCCGTGGCGAGCGATGCCACCCTCGACCGCGTGTCGCCCTTCCGGGATGGCATGTTCGACGAGATCCAGGCGGATCGACGCCGTCAGCAGCTGATCGAGTCGACGGGCACCTGCATGCTCTTCGACAACCAGCAGTACGAGCTGATCAGTCAGTATGGCGAGTACTGGGCGACCGCGTTCGCGGGCCGGCCCTTGGTCGAGGCGCGGATTCGTTGGGCGCAGGCCTGGCATCGCGCGGTGATGCAGCACGAGCTCGGTCACGGACTCGGGCTGGAGCACAACTTCGCCGGGACGCTCGACCGCGACCAGTACATGGACGGCTACTTCCGACTCGAGGACGAGACGCCTCTCCCGCGGATGGAAGAGTTCGACATGGATCGCAACGGCGTCATCACGGACGTCGAGAGCAGCGCGTGGCTCGAGGGCTTCCAGGCCGCGAGGCGCGAGCGCAATACGAGCGGCATGGGCAACTGGACATCGTCGTCGACGATGGACTACCCGGGCGACCTCTCGGACATCATGCAGACGGGTCGTTACGACGACGCGGCCGTGTTCTTCAACTACTTCAACATGGTCGAGGCCTACACGGGCGGCGACCCGACCCAGCGGGACCCGTCGACGTCGCGTGACGGCCTGCTCCGCTCGGATCAGCACGGTCGCGAGCTCTTCACGTGGTACCGCGGCGGCGAGCAGTGCCAGACGGATTCGCAGTGCCCGTTCACGGGCGGCTCCACCGCCCTCGCGCCCGGCCAGCCGGTCGCGCAGCGCTGCGTGTCGAACCCGCGCTACTCATCGATTCCGGTGCCGTGCGGCGACGTCTCGGATCCGGAGGCGGCCCGCCACTGCATCTGCTCGAACTTCGATGAGGACTTCATCGACTACGTCGACGCGGTGGCCTACCGGAACCCCGCCGACGAGCTCGAGTACTATCCCGTTCAGTACCTCTTCTGCTCGAACTCGCGCCTCGGGGACATCTCGTGGTGCAACGTGTTCGACGCTGGCGAGACCTTCCTCGAGGTCCTCTCGAACATGAGGACCAGCTGGGAGGCTTCTTACCCCACCTCGTACTTCCGGCGGTTCCGCCGTCCCTTCTCCACCGGAAGCCGCGCGCTGCGTTGGATCCCGGACGCGGCGAAGATCTACCAGCACTTGCTCTTCCGGTACTTCTACGAGCCTGGGTTCCGGAGTGACTCCGGTCCGCTCGGGTTCGAGGATCAGTTCATGGCCTCCGCGGATGCGATGAACTTCTTCTCGTACCTCGCGCAGCTGCCCGATGTCGGCTCGTATCAGTACGACGCGACCAGCGACTCGTACCGCCACATGGGTGAGACCGTGGGGATGACGGGCGCGGACTTCTCCCTCGAGGCGGGCCAGGGTTTCCACACCTGGTCGGCATAC
>CAIKNO010000478.1 GCA_903828805.1 uncultured Sandaracinus sp.
CACTCGGTGCCGAGGTTCGAGTGGTGGTCGCCCTGGATGGCCTGCATCTCCTCGAGCGTGGCCCGGTCGCCCGCGATGGCCTCGCGCAGGCGCGCGTCGATGCGGGCGGCGCGGTACCCCTCGAGCCAGGGCCCGCCGATGTAGTGCGGCTCGCGGTAGCCGTCGTTGTCGGTCCAGATGCCGGCGGGGTCGTTGTTCGCTTCCATCACGAAGCCGCGCGCCGGGGAGAGGGACTGGGGCCACGCGTCGAAGGGCACCGCGCACCCGTTCGGCGCGGTCGCGGCGGCGGCCTCGTCGACGCGGCCCTGCGCGTCGAGCGGGATCTGCCACCCGCCGTGCTGGGTGCCATCGAGCAGGCGTCGCGGATCCGCCCCTTCGACCCACCGCTGCGTGTCGGGGTCGCGGGGCAGCCAGTCGCGGCAAGGCACCGCGTGGTAGGCGCTGTAGAGCACGTCGCCGTGGTCGTCGGAGGCGACCATCGAGCCGCCGTACCCGATGAAGTTCCGCATCGCCTGGCGGTAGTCCTCGACGTTGTCGGCGAGTCCGAAGTTGCGGAAGGCCCGCAGCAGCGAGCCGCCGTCGAAGGGCTCGTAGTCGAAGCTGACCGCGCTCACGACGCCGTCGCCGTCCACGTCGGCGGGGACGATCCACTCGCCCATCATGTTGACGGCGGCCTCGGGCCGCGTGGCGCCCTCGGCCACGGGCATGCCTTCGATCGACACGAGGAAGCGGCCGTCGCGGGTGGTGAACCGCGTGATGGTCTCGGTTCGACCGACGCTCATGAGCGCCGGGACGTTCGCCACCACGTAGGCCTCGTCGATGCCGACGAGCTCGACGTCGGCGCCCCGGAAGCGGGTCGCGCGGGGCCGTCCGGTCGTGGCGTCGAGGAGGACCTCCTCCGCGAACCAGTCCGTCACGTCCGCGAAGTACGCGGTCTGGCTCCACGCGACGTGGCCGTTCGTGCCGACGCCGATCGTCGGAAGGCCAGGGATCGTCGCGCCGAGCAGGGTCGTGCCCTCGCCGTCGAGGCCGAAGAAGGCCGTGTCGAGCCCGAACTGCCAGAAAAGGGCGGGCACGCTCAGCTGCAGGTGACCGTCGCCGGCGAGGAGGCTGTGCCCGTCGCCCGTGCCGGCGGCGGAGACCGCCCACGCGTTCGAGCCGTAGCCCTCACCGGGGGTGCGCGGCGTCCGGGCGAGGATCCTCTCGAGGTGCACCGCGAGTCGATCGAGGACGTGCACTTCGGTGTGGGCCCCCGCGCCGGGGGCGCCGGGCGAAGCGCCCGGACGGGGGAGCGGCGCGGCCGTGCCCATCGCGGTCTCGAGCCCCCATCCACCCGCGCTCGTCGTGCCGTTGGGCGGCGCGTACCGCTCCATGATCTCCTGCCGCAGGCCGGCGAAGCGCAGGTCGCGATCGGGCATGCCCGCGAAGAGGTCGTCGATGTGCGCGTGGGCGCGCGCGCGGCCGACGTCACCGGTCTCGAAGCTCGTTCCGTAGAGCACGGTCACGCCGCACGCGATCACGTCGCGGCGATTCCAGGGTCGCAGCAGCGACGAGGCGCGTCGGGCCCCGAGCAAGGGCGCGGCCGTGACGATCTCGCTCGGCAGCGGGACGAGGCCGTCGGCCGCGGCCTGGATGTAGGCGTTGATCCCCTCGGCGAACGCGTCGGCCTCGAGCCCCTCCTCGGGGGTGAGCGCTGCGGTCTGGAGGTCGGTGATGAACGCGCCTCCGTTCATGCGCTGCTCGACGTCCGAGCGGAGCGCGGCGTCTCCGAGCAGCTCCGAGAGACGGCCTTGCGAGAGCCGCCGGGTGAGGTCCATCTGGAAGAAGCGATCGCGCGCCATCACGAAGCCGAGGACCCGCATGCCGTCGAGGCGATCGCGCGCGTAGATGTGCGGCACGTCCATCTCCGTGCGGACCACCGTGGCGGCGCCGGAGAGCCCCGGGATCTGAAAGCGCCCGGTCTCCGGGACGCCGTCGAGGATCGTCGGTGTGCCCCCGTCGGTCGGGCCCGCGTCGGGCCCGGCGTCCGTGACGGGCTGCGGGTCGTCGCCACATGCGGCGAGGGTCAAGGCACAGGCGATGGAGAGGGCGACGAGGCGCGGGGCTCGGAGCATCGGACGAGAGTATCCGACGAACCTCGGGCCGTCTCGCGTGGTGTGCCGCGGCCGGGGCCATCGCCCGGGAAGGTCCGGTCGTGTGCCGAAGGGGCTTGCGCCGGAGGGCCCGCCGGACTGCACACTCGCCGTTCGATGACCATCCGCATCCAGGCCCAGTCCGACATCGATGCGCCGATCGAGCAGGTCTGGTCGATTCTGCTGGACCTCGAAAGGTACGCCGAGTGGAACCCGTTCACCCCGCGCATCGACGCGACGCTGGTGGTCGGTGAGCCCGTCGTGCTCCACGTGGCGATGAAGCCGGGCCGCAAGCGGCTCGTGCAGCGCGAGCAGTGCAGCGCGAACGATCCGGTCGGGTTCGAGCTCGGGTGGGGGATGACGATGGGCGCCCCGTGGCTGTTGCGCGCGAACCGCGTGCAGCGCCTCACGCGTCGGCCCGACGGTGGCACCCACTACTTCACGGAGGACGTCTTCGACGGGGCGCTGGTGCCGCTCGTGATGGCCCTCTACGGAGCCGACATCCAGAGGGGCTTCGAGGGCGTGGCCCGGGCGCTCGCGGTGCGCGCCGAGCGCGGTTGACCCGCGCGCGGACGGAGCGCTCGTGGCCGCAGCGCGCGGCCGTCAGAGCTCGTCGAGCGGCCGCATCGACACGTAGCTCTCGCACGTGCTGCCCGCCGCGTGCGCGATGCAGCCCACCCGGACGTCGGCCGGATCGGCCACCGTCTCGCCGGAGTCGGTCGTCGGCTGGCGGGCGGGGCATCCGCATCGCGGATAGCTCTCGGCGCACGCGGGTTCGAGGGTCCGGAAGCGCTCGGCGGCGTTGACGCGCATGCCCAGCCATCGTGCGTTGCCGCAGCAGTCGGTCTGGTGCTGGGCGGCCGCGCAGTCGCCGTCGACGCTGCAGGCGCGATCGGCCTCGGCGGCGAAGGCGCAGAGGTCGCCCGCATCGATGCCGTCCGCATCGACGGCGGGCCCCCCGTCGGGCGGCGTGGAGGCGTCGAGCGAGGGACCCGCATCGGTCCCGGTGTCCGCATCGGTCCCCGTGTCCGCGTCGAGACGCTCGGCGCCCCCGTCGAGTCCGCCCGCGTCGTCGCTTTCGCCTGCGTCCGGCCCGAGCGCCGCGTCGGAGCCGTCGTGGCCTGCATCGAGCGACGTCGCCTCTCCGCCGCACCCCGAGGTGAAGAGGACTGCGAGGCCGAGGAGGAGGATCGGAACCGACCGGGACGTGACGCGCATCCGCGCAGCCTACGACAGCCGGGGCGCGTCTCCCAGGGCGCCATGCCGGGCGCAGCGGTCGCGCGGAGGTCCGTCGCACCGTGCGCAGCGCCCGGGGTTCGGTCCATCATGGCGCCGTGCGGACACCAAACGCTTGGGTCGTGGGCGGCGCGGCGGTGGCCATCACCGTCGTCTCGGCGGCGTGCGTCGACGCCGCGGGTTCGTCGTCCCAGCCGTCGCCTGCGGAGAGGTTCGATGCGATCGTCGTGCTGGGATGCCGCGTGGGACCCTCCGGCCGCGCCTCCCCGGCGCTGGCGCGCCGGGCGCTGCACGGGGCGCGCTTGTGGCGTGAGGGGCGGGCGCCGAGGCTCGTGCTCACCGGAGGCGTCGGCGATCATCCACCGAGCGAGGCGCGGGTCGCGGCGGACCTCGCGCTCGGTGCGGGCGTCCCGGCGTCCGCGTTGAGCCTGGAAGAGCGGTCCACCTCGACCGCCGAGAATGCGCGCTTCGCGCGGCCACTGGTCCAGGGCGAGCGCGTCCTCGTCGTGACGGACGGATTCCACGGCCTCCGTGCCGCCCGCATCTTCCGGCGACACTTCGGCACGGTCGCGCTCTCGACGGTCACGGCAGGGCCGCTGGTGCGCGCCCGGGGCGCGCTCCGCGAACTGCCGCTGCACGTGCTCGATCTGCTCCGCGGCTGAACGTGCGCCGCGGTGCGGCCGTCACGGACACATCGAGGCGTCTTCCACGCACACCGCGATGCCGAGGCCGGGGTAGCCGCAGCACTGGCGGAAGTC
>CAIKNO010000479.1 GCA_903828805.1 uncultured Sandaracinus sp.
CAGCCGCGTGCGTTCACCGGGCGTCGGCTCCGCGCGCAGCAGATGCGCCGACATCATCGCCGTCAGCGTCAGCGAGATCAGCGCCGACAGCACGATGGCCGCCGCGAGCGTCACCGCGAACTCTCGAAAGAGACGCCCCACGATGCCCTGCATGAAGAGCAGCGGGATGAGCACCGCGACGAGGGAGGCCGTGAGCGAGACGATCGTGAAGCCGATCTGTCGCGCGCCCTCGAGCGCTGCGTCGTAGGGCCGACGGCCCGCCTCGATCAGCCGCGCGATGTTCTCGACCATCACGATGGCGTCGTCGATGACGAAGCCCGTCGCGATCGTGAGCGCCATGAGCGAGAGCGTGTCGAGCGAGTAGCCGAGCAGATGCATCACCCCGAACGTGAGCACCAGCGAGAGGGGCACGGCGACGCCGGGAACGAGGGTCGCCCGCGCGCTCCTCAGGAACAGGAACATCACGAGCACGACGAGCAGGACCGTCAGGACCAGCGTCGAGCGCACGTCCTCGAAGCCCGCGCGGATGGTGGCGGTGCGGTCGATGACCACCTCCACGTCGAGATCGGCCGGCGCCGTCGCACGGAGCGTGTCGAGGAGCGCCTTCACGCCCGCGGCCACCTCGAGGATGTTCGCCCCGGGCTGCCGCAACACGTCGAGCACGACCGCGGGCCGTCCGTCGACCCAGGCGCCGGCCTCCTCGTCCTCCACGCCGTCGAGCACCGAGGCGACGTCGTCCAGCCGGATGGATCGGCCGTCCCGCTCCGCCACGACCAGCGTTCGGAACGCAGCGGCATCGACGAGCTGATCGTCGGTCACGAGCGTGTGATCGAGCCGCGCGCCCCCGAGGCTCCCGGTCGGGAGGTGCACGTTCGACGCGACGATCGCCGCCCGCAGGTCTTCGAGCGTCAGGCCGCGCGCGGCGAGCGCCCGCACGTCCGCCTGCACGCGCACCGCGGGCCGCTGACCGCCGCTCTTGGCGACGAGGCCGACCCCGGGCACCTGCGCGATCCGCTGCGCGAGGAGCGCATCGGCCCGGTCGTCGACCTCCCGCAGCGAGAGCGTCCGGGACGACACCGCGATCGAGAGGATCGGGACGTCCGCGGGGTTCGCCTTGCTGTAGGTCGGCGGCGCCGGGAGCGTCGGTGGAAGGAGCGCGGACGCGGCATGGAGCGCGCCCTGCACGTCCTGCTCGGCCGCATCGATGTCGCGGTCGAGATCGAAGCGAAGCGTGATCTGCGAGATTCCATCACCGCTGACGGAGCTCATCCGCGACAGCGACGGGATCTGTCCCAGCTGGCCTTCGAGCGGCGTGGTGATCGCGGCCGCCATCACCTCTGCGCTCGCGCCCGGCCACCGCGTCGACACGCTGAGGGTCGGGTAGTCCACCTCCGGCAGGGGCGCGACGGGCAGCTCGGCGTATGCCGCGAGGCCGGCGAGGGACAGACCGAGCACGAGCAGCGACGTCCCGATGGGACGGCGGATGAACGGCGCGGACAGGTTCAACGACGTGTTCCCCGCGCGCCATCGACCGGGGACGACCGTCCCGGTTCGGGTCCCGCGTCGCCCTCACGCTGGACTTCGCCCCCGGGCCGGACCCGGCTCTGCCCTTCGCTGATGACGTCGTCGGTCACGGCGACGCCGGAGCTCAAGATGGCCAGGTCGTCCACCGTCCGCTCGACCTGCACCGGGCGCACCTGCGCGTGCCCGTCGACGACGACGTAGACGAAGGGCCCCTCGGGTCCGTGCTGCACGGCCGCGTCGGGCAGGACCATGACGCCCGCGCGCGTCTCGAGCAGGACGCGCACCTCGACGAGCTGGTTCGGCCACAGCGCGTCGCCGGCGTGGGGCACCTCGGCGCGCATGCGCACCGTGCCGGTGGCGGGATCGATCCGGTTGTCGATCACCGTGAGGCGCCCGAGCGCCAAGGGGGTCTCGCGACCGCTCGCGAAGACCTCGACCGGCAAGGCCTCCACCGCCATCCGGGCGCGGACCGCCGCGAGGTCGTCCTGCGGAAGGGAGAAGACCACCGCGATCGGTTCGACCTGCGTGATCACCACGAGCCCATCGGCGTCCGAAGGGGAGACGACGTTCCCCGGGTCCACCCGCCGGAGCCCGACCCGGCCGTCGAAGGGAGCCCGCACCTGGGCGTATCCGACCTCGAGCCGTGCCCTGTCGACGGCCGCCCGCGCCGCGCGCTCGGTGGCTTCGAGCGCGTCGACCGAGGCCTGCTGCGCCTCGAGGTCCTGGATCGCGAGGAGATCGCGCGCGTGGAGGCGGCGGTCGCGTTCGAGCACCGCGCGCGCCGCGGCGAGGGCCGCACGCTCCCGGGAGAGGACGGCCTCCGCCTGCGCGAGCTCGACCCGGAAGGGACGCGGGTCGAGCTCCGCCAGCACATCGCCCTCACGCACGAGTTCCCCTTCGCGGAAAGGCATCCGGACGAGGGGCCCCGCGACCTGCGGACGGACGACGGCCGTCTGCAGGGCCGTCACCGTGCCGATCCCCTCGAGGTGAATCGGCAGGTCCCGCGTGCTCGGATGCACCGTGCGGACCGCGGGGGGGCCGGCCTCGCCGCGGCGCGCCCGCCCGGGGCCTCGATCGGAGTCGCGCGCGCGCCACGCCACGACGCCGGCGACGACGGCCCCGAGCACGAGGAGGACGCCGACCCACCTCGACCTCGCCCCGCTCGGCCGGGCGGCGTTCGTCCCCGTCGAGGGTGCGTCGGGCGGTGGCTGCATCGGGGCGGAGGCTAGCGCGACTGGGGGCCCGGGGGGGACGACCTGCGAGGACGCGCTCGACCAGGGCGCTCCGGAGTGGCACGCCGGCGTGCGATGCGCCTGCTTCTTCCCATCGCCGTCATCCTCGCCGCCCTCGTGCCCGCGTGCGGGTCCCCCGCGCTGCCGGGCCTCGATGGCGGCTCCCTCCCCGACGCAGGCACCGCCTCGGATTCGGGGGTCGCCCGCGACGCGGAGGTCGCCCTCGACGCCGCGATCGCCCTCGACGCCGCGATCGCCCTCGACGCGGAGGTCGCCCTCGACGCCGCGCTCGCTCTCGACGCCGGCGTCTGCGACCCGGCCGCCGTGCGCTTTCCGATGGGCGGCACGCTGAGCGCAGGGACGCTGTGCGACGACGTCTTCGTCTGCGCCGCCGATGCCGCCCAGGCCGCCGCGGTGCAGGCCGCCTCGCCCCGCTTTCGGTGCGACGTCGCGCCGGAGGGCCCGTGCGCGGGCGTGACCTGCGCGTACCGAGACCCCGGAGGCCCCTCCACCCTCGACCCCGCGGAGATCGCCGAGATCTGCAAGATCACCGTGCTCGTGCCCCGCCCGGACCTCGTCTGCTTCGTGTACCTTTGAGGCCCGTGGGACTTCGCTTCCCGGCGTCACGCACGGCCGCGTGATTCCAGCGGGCGAGCCTTCCGACGCCGACGACGTTCACTCGGGCGGCACCCCGGAAGTCCGCCGATTCGCCTTTGCTCCGAGGATCTCCATGACACGCGCTGCATCGTGCCTCTGGCTCCTGGGACTCTGGTTCGCCGGCTGCGGAGGGACGGCTTCGACCCTGGACGCGGCCGGTGGAGAGGACGCGGACGTGTCCCGCGACGCCGGTGCCGGGGTGCCGTGCACCGCGGCCTCCGAATGCGACGACGGGGTCTTCTGCAACGGCGCGGAGACCTGCGTCGAAGGCCTCTGTCAGCCGGGCTCCCCGCCAGTCTGCGACGACGGAATCGCGTGCACGCGCGACCTCTGCTCCGATGCGCGGGGCGCGTGCAGGTTCACCGTCCCCGACGCCGACGGCGACGGAGCAGGCAGCGCCGCCTGCGTCGATGCGGCCGGCGTGCCCCTCGGCCAGGACTGCGACGACGCGGACATGACGCGCTTCCCCGGCGCGGTCGAGGTCTGCGATGCGGCGAACATCGACGAGGACTGCGACCCCTCGACGTTCGGGTTCCGCGATGGAGACGGCGACGGCGCGCCCGACGATCGCTGCTGCAACGAGTCCCCGACGGGAGAGCGGGTCTGCGGATCGGACTGCGACGACGCTCAATCCGGAACGAACCCCCGCGTGCCCGAGGTGTGCAACGGACGGGACGACGACTGCGACGGGCGGGTCGACGACATCGACGACGGGGTCGTGTTCTGCGAGGCCGGACAGACGAACCCCGCGTCGTGCACGACGGCCGGTGCGGGCCTCCCGGGCAGCCAGGTGTGCGCGGCCGACTGCCGCGCCTGGACCCCCTGCGTCGCGCCCGAAGCGTGCAACGGGTACGACGACGACGGCGATGGCGTCTACGACGACGGGTTCATCTGCCCGCTGAACGCGACCGTGCCCTGCGCGTCGGCGTGCGGTACTGCGGGGGTCCGAACGTGCGGACCGGAATGCGATGGGTTCGGGGCGTGCCGCGCCTCGGAGGCCTGCAACTTCTGCGACGACGACGGGGTCAACGGCTTCCTGGACGAACGCGCGCTCGCCATCGAGAGCGAGGACTGGCGGATGTTCCGGCAATCCGCGTCGCCCGCCCCCGAGGTCACCGAGCGGG